>NZ_JBBAKG010000018.1:42854-57172 GCF_040403615.1 Haliscomenobacter sp.
ATGGCCTCAGTGCCTGAACTGGCCGGATCGCTTCCGCCACATGCAAAAATGATCAAGGACAAGGCGAGCAGATAGAAAACGGTATTGCGCATAAGATGGTAATTTTTTTGAAACACAAGAGTACGAAAACTCTTGAAGGAACGGAAACAAAGCAAACCCCGGTTTTTTATTCCCTTAAAATCCGCGCTCCGAATACCCTTCCAGCCGTTTTTCCATGGTTTGCTTCTACGCGCACGGTGACTTTGTCTCCTGTAGTCAACAAACCGGCGGGAATGGGGTATTCCCGATCGTAAAAACGCCCGGATTGGCCGCCTTGCAAGGTTTCGGTCAGCAACAATTGCCCATTGATCAGGATGTCGAAGATGCGGTCTTTGTCGTCGCCGATGTACGTAAACAGCAAGCGGTTGTTGGTTCCGGGTTGAATTTTCATTTCAAAGGCAAAATGATGTCCGGTGCGTGCTTCTCGGCCATTTACGCCCAATGCGTCGCTGACGTAAGACCGTTCTGTGGCTTCCAATTTGTGGTCGCGTTCGGGTTGCATTTCACCAATGCGGAAATAATCTAGGGTTTGCGCTTCGATCACCTGTTTGCGCTTCTTCTCCGCTTCGTATTCGGCCTGACGGGCAGTCCACTGCTCGGGGCTGAAATAATCCCAGTACACGCTGTAGTATTCTTTGTTGCTTTGGTAAAATGGAATCAATTGCGGCGCCTGAGGCTGGGCTGCTTCAGGACTGATCTGAAATTTGAGGGTTGACGCTGCTACCCGTTGCACCAATTGATCGGCCTGGCGATTCGCACTCAGCAATACTGGTGTGCCATAAATAGGATCGGGCATCTTATTTCCCAATTGGCCGGCCAACACCAGGGGGCCATACAAAAAGGCGATGCGGTTGGGGTTGTCCGGCATGCTTTCGGTGTAAAGGTGCATGGGCATGTCCAGCTCCAGTTTATCGCCGTTTTTCCAACTGCGGCTGAGGGTGTAATACCCATTTGCGCCAGCAGTGGCTTGAACAGGTTTGCCGTTGACTTTGAGTTGCCACTCCCCTTTCAGCCACCAGGGGCGACGTAAGTTGAGGCTTAGTTTTTGGCTTTTGGCGCTGGCAAAACTCAATACCACTTTACCATTTTGCGGATAAGCAGTCTCCTGTCGAATGGTCAATCCGCGCTCCTTCCAGTTCAAAGTGGAAGGAATAAAGAGGTTAAGGTACAGGCTATTGCCGTCCTGGCTGCGGTAATAAATGCTCTCGGTGTACTTGACGTGGTTTTCCATCCCGCTCCCCACACAACAAGTGAAGGTTTTGAATTCATCGCTGAATTCTTTTTTGCTGCCCATGCGCAGCGGGACAAAATAGGTCATCATCCCGGACTCAGGGTTTTGCGAAGCCAAAATATGGTTGTACAAAGCCCGTTCGTAATAATCGGCCAATTCTGCGCTCGGCTGCCAGCAAAACAAATGCCGGGTCAGCTTGAGCATGTTGTAGGTATTGCAGGTTTCGCAGGTATTGTCGCTCAGGCGGTCATTGAGTTTGTCGGCATCGCCGCAGTATTCATAGTTGCTGTTCCCGCCAATCACGTAGCTGTGGTGGTGCACCATGGTTTGCCAAAAGAAAGAGGCAATGGTTTGATCCCGGGTATTGCCCGTCAATTCATACTGGCGGGCGCTGCCAATGGCTTTGGGTACATTGGTATTGGAATGTTTACCGGGCAGAGGGTCAATTTTTTTGGAAAGTGGCTCCATCACAAAATCATCGAAGAACTTGTAGGACAAGTCGAGGTATTTCTTTTCGCCTGTGAAAGCGTACACATTGGCCAGGATTTCGTTCATGCCACCGTATTCGCATTTGAGCATTTTCTGGCGCTGGGTATCGTTGAGTTTGTTGACGATGCTCCCAGTCCAGTCCGACATGCCTTTGAGCACTTGCAGGGCTTGATCGTTGTGGGTATACAGGTAGGCATCGGCGAGGCCAGCCATGACTTTGTGTACGGTGTACCAGGGCGACCAACCGCCATTGAGGTCAAATCCCGAAGAACGGATGTCGCCACGGGTAACCTGGGCAAAGATGCTGTCTTCCTTGGGAATGGCACCTACATAGCCACTTTTCCGTGCGGCCTGGCAACGCGCCAGTTCCTGTACCATGTAGTTTACACGGTCGCGAAATTTTTCATCCTTGCTGCCCGCATACATCAGGGCACAGGCAGAGAGGTAATGGCCAAGGGTATGACCTGAAAGGCCATCGCTTTCCCAGCCGCCGTACACTTCTCCTTTGGTGGACAAACCCGCATTGGCATAAAAGCGGTGCAAAAGCCGATCAGGTTCAATTTTCAATAAATAGGCAGCGTCTTTTTCCATCGCGTTGAAGAACGGGCTGCCTGGAAGGAGACGCAAATCTTCCAGGGGGAATGCATAAGCTTGAAATGGGGTGACTGGGCTTATTTTTACTTTGGGATCAGACCCAGCAGGTACATAAGATTGGGCAAAAAGACTTTGCCCTACACTCAATAGGCAAAGGAATAGCCAAAAAGGAAGGTGTGCGCTTTTCATATTTGCGATGGTTTGATCGGAAAGTTAGCAAAAAGATATAATTGTTCAAATCACATTTTAAATTCTAACTAGAGAGGTATTGATTTGAACAAAAATCCTCCTTGCTACCCAAACCGGAAAACCCTTTCCAAAGACATGACCACTGGAGAATTGTCTGGATTTACCTCCATGATGTCGGCCATGTAATCCCACCATTCGCGCATAATGGGCAAGCCTGGCAAAAGGTCAACCTGGTGGTCAATCCTCCGTTTTTGATAGGCATACAAGTGGCCACTTTCCCGTTCCAAATAAATTTGATAATCCAGAATTCCCGCTTCGCTGAGGGCGGCGCAAAGGGCTGGCCAAATCTCGTCATGCCGACGCTGGTATTCTGCTTCGTGGCCGGGTTTGAGGTAGAGGAGAAAGGCGATTTCTTCGGTGTGTTGCATGGTGGATATAGGTTGGTGTTTATTGCCTTAAAAAAGCACAGGATGAACCAACTTGCGTTGATCCATCCTGTGTGGCTTTTACCCACGACTGAAGTCGTGGTGTAGAACGGTATGTGACCTCCCACGACTGAAGTCGTGGGTTGGCGAGGGTAGGGACAACCGCAAGGGTTGTCTCTACTAATCTTCGTCTTCCATGTCGTCGAACTGGTGGTAACGAGACTCCAGTTCTGCGGCGCGGTCTTTGTGCGTTACGATCAAATTGTCGAACTTGCGTTGGCCAGTACCGGCAGGGATGCGTTTTCCAACGATAACGTTTTCTTTCAAGCCCATCAGGTTGTCGGTTTTCGCGCCAATGGCAGCGGTGCTCAACACCTTGGTGGTTTCCTGGAAAGAGGCAGCTGAAATCCAGCTGTTGGTACCCAAGGAGGCCTTGGTGATCCCCAACAATTGAGGGCTGGAAGTAGCAGCTACGGCATCGCGGTATTCTAACGGTTGGCGGTCGTTGCGCTTGAGGAAAGAGTTTTCTTCCCGGATTTGGCGCAAGGTTACCAATTGGCCTGGCTTTAAGCGGTTGGATTCCCCGGCTTCAACTACGATCTTTTTGTCAAAGATCCAGTCGTTTTGTACCAGGAATTCCATCTTGTCTACGGTTTCGCTTTCCAGGAAGCTGGTATCGCCTGGATCTTCGATCAACACGCGGCGCATCATCTGGCGTACAATTACCTCGATGTGCTTGTTGTTGATGGTGATACCCTGAGAGCGGTAAACTTCCTGTACTCCGTTGACCAGGTACTGCTGTACGGCAAATGGCCCTTTGATCGCCAAGATGTCGCGTGGCGCAATGGTACCATCGGAGAGCGGAGTACCCGCGCGCACGAAGTCACCATCTTGTACCAGGATGTGCTTGCTCAAGCCGATCAGGTATTTTCTGATCTGGCCGTCTTTAGCAGTTACCGAAATTTCGCGGTTGCCACGTTTGATCTTGCCGAAGTTTACAACCCCGTCAATTTCCGACACGATGGCCGGGTTGGAAGGGTTACGGGCTTCAAACAACTCAGTTACCCGAGGCAGACCACCCGTGATATCCTGGATCTTACCCAGTTTACGCGGGATCTTGGCAATTTTATCCCCTGCAGCAATCGTGATGCCATCTTCAATGGAGATGTACGATCCTACGGGCAAAGTATACGTTTTGAGTTCAACCCCGTCAGGGCTCATGATGAAGATCACCGGAATTTTCCGCTTGTTCTTGCTTTCAATGATTACCTTTTCAGAGTATCCAGTTTGTTCGTCACGTTCAATCCGGAAGGTAACGCCGTCTTCAATCGAGTCGAATTTGGCAATACCAGAGAATTCAGAAATGATGACCGCGTTGAACGGATCCCAGCTACAAATCAGTTGCCCTTTGGCAATGGTTTGGCCTTCGTTTACCATCAAAGAAGAACCATAAGGTACGTGCATGGTAACGAACTGCTTGCCCGTTTCAACATCTACGAGGCGAATTTCACCTGTACGAGACAGTACCACTCTTCCTCCATTTTCGTCAGCATCTTCGGTCAGTTTGATGCCGTCAAATTCAACTTTACCATTGAATTTGGAAACGATCTCAGATTCGGTTTTTGACAACGATGCCGTACCCCCGGTGTGGAACGTACGCAGTGTCAACTGAGTACCCGGTTCACCAATGGACTGAGCAGCAATGATGCCCACTGCGTCTCCTTCTTCGGCAATGCGGCCAATCGCCAGGTTCTTACCATAACATTTGGCGCAAACCCCACGCTTGGATTCGCAGGTCAGTACAGAACGAATGGTTACCGTTTCTACTCCAATTTCTTCGATGAATTCGGCATTCTTCGCATCGATGTAATCTCCTGCAGTGAGGATCAGTTCATCGGTGATTGGATTGATGATATCGTGCAAAGTATAGCGACCTTCGATACGAGATACGAGCGGTTCGATTACTTTGTCGTTGTCTTTCAAGGCAGTTGTTTCCAACCCTCGCAAGGTGCTACAGTCTTCTTCGAGGATGATCACATCCTGAGCAACGTCCACCAAACGACGAGTCAAGTAACCTGCGTCGGCTGTTTTAAGGGCAGTATCCGCCAAACCTTTGCGCGCACCGTGCGTAGAGATGAAGTATTCCAAAACCGACAAGCCGTCCACAAAGTTGGACAAGATGGGGTTTTCGATAACGGCACCTCCCGTGTCACCAGATTTCCTTGGCTTGGCCATCAAGCCCCGCAAACCGCACAACTGTTTGATCTGCTGCTTGGAACCCCGCGCACCAGAGTCGAGCATCATGAATACGGAGTTGAAGCCTTGCTTGTGGCTGGCCAACTCTTTCATGAGCGTATCGGTGATGCGGTTGTCCGCGTATGTCCAGCGGTCGATGATCTGGTTGTATCGTTCGTTGTTGGTGATCAAACCCATGTTGTAGTTGTCCCACACTTCGTCCACTTCGCCCTGAGCTTCTTCCAACGCATCCTGTTTGATGGAAGGAATAATCAGGTCTCCCAGGTTGAAGGACAAACCACCCCGGAAAGCCCAGGTAAAGCCCATCTCCTTGATTTCATCCAGGAAGTCGGCAGTGACTGCAAAATCCGTCAGTTCGATTACCTCACCAATTACGGTTTTGAGGTTTTTCTTGGTCATCAAGCTGTTCTGGAAGGGAACACCTTCAGGCATTACCTCGTTGAACAAGACCCGACCCACCGTAGTATCAATCAAGCGCATGATTTTCTTTCCGTCTTCCGTAACAGGAATCCGTACTTTGATCTTGGCGTGTAGGTCAACTTTACCTTCGTTGAGGGCAATGATTACCTCTTCAGAAGAGTAAAATTTCATGCCTTCTCCTTTCACGATTACATCGCCCAAAGTTCGTTTTTCCTTGGTGATATAGTACAAACCCAATACCATGTCCTGTGAAGGCAGGGTAATTGGCGTACCGTTTTGAGGGTTGAGCATGTTGTGCGGCGCCAACATCAACATTTGGGCTTCCAAAATGGCGGACTGGCTCAATGGCACGTGTACGGCCATCTGGTCACCGTCAAAGTCGGCGTTGAAGGAGCTACAAACCAAAGGGTGCAACTGAATCGCCTTACCTTCTACCAAACGTGGCTGGAATGCCTGGATAGACAAACGGTGCAACGTTGGAGCCCGGTTGAGGAGAACAGGGTGTCCCTTGAGGATATTTTCGAGGATTTCCCAGATTACTGGATCCTTGCGGTCTACAAGTTTCTTGGCTGATTTTACCGTCTTCACGATGCCGCGCTCGATGAGCTTACGGATTATGAAGGGTTTGAACAGCTCGGCAGCCATACCTTTTGGCAAACCACATTCGTGGAGTTTCTGGGTAGGCCCTACTACGATTACAGAACGACCAGAGTAATCGACGCGCTTACCCAACAAGTTTTGACGGAAACGGCCTTGTTTGCCTTTGAGGATGTCACTCAATGACTTGAGTGGGCGTCCACCTTCCGCTTTAACCGCGTTGGATTTACGAGAGTTGTCAAACAAAGAGTCGACCGCTTCTTGCAACATCCGCTTTTCGTTGCGCAAGATGACTTCTGGCGCTTTGATTTCCAACAAACGCTTCAAACGGTTGTTGCGAATGATTACGCGGCGATAAAGGTCGTTCAAATCCGAGCTTGCAAAACGACCGCCATCCAATGGCACCAAAGGGCGCAATTCTGGTGGAATTACCGGCAAGTATTGGATAACTGTCCATTCTGGACGGTTTTCCATACGGGTTTGTCCATCGCGGAACGCTTCTACTACGCGCAAACGCTTCAGTGCTTCCGACTTCCGTTGTTGAGACGTTTCGTTGGCAGCCTGGTGGCGTAGGTCGTAAGACAATTGATCCAGCTCCAGACGGTTGAGCATATCCCGAACCGCTTCAGCACCCATGCGGGCGATGAATTTATTTGGATCGGTATCTTCCAGCAACTGGTTTTCTGCGGGCAGAGATTCCAGGTGTTCGAGGTATTCTTCTTCAGTCAAGAGGTCATTGTTGCCTACGCCTTCATTGCCTTTAATCCCTGGTTGGATTACGACATAGCGTTCGTAGTAAACAATTGATTCCAGTTTCTTTGAAGACAACCCGAGCAAGTAACCGATTTTATTAGGAAGCGATTTGAAGAACCAAATGTGCACCACCGGCACCACGAGCTTGATGTGGCCCATGCGCTCGCGGCGAACTTTCTTTTCCGTTACTTCAACCCCACAGCGGTCGCACACGATACCCTTGTAACGGATACGCTTGTACTTGCCGCAATAGCATTCATAATCTTTGACAGGTCCAAAGATGCGCTCACAGAAAAGACCATCCCGCTCCGGCTTATAAGAACGGTAGTTGATGGTTTCCGGCTTGAGCACTTCACCATAGGAACGCTCCAGAATTTCATCGGGAGAGGACAAGCTGATGGTGATGCTGTCAAAGTTCTGATTTTGAATATTACCTTTCTTTTTGAATGGCATTCTTCTTAAAGTTTTGGAGTTTTGGGTTTTGGGTTCATCGGTCACCGAAGTGATCACTTCGGCTTCGCTCAGTGACCATTTCGGTGGCCGATAAACCTAAAACTTGCCAACCCTAAAGGTGGTTTATTCAAATTTCACATCGAGCGCCAGACCGCGCAATTCGTGTACAAGTACGTTGAAGGACTCCGGAATGTTTGGTTCCGGCAGATTGTCCCCTTTAACGATGGCTTCGTACGCTTTTGCACGACCATTGATATCATCTGACTTGATGGTAAGCAATTCCTGGAGGATATTGGCAGCACCGAATGCTTCCAATGCCCAAACTTCCATTTCCCCGAAACGCTGACCACCAAACTGTGCTTTACCACCCAATGGTTGTTGGGTAATGAGCGAGTATGGCCCGATGGAGCGTGCGTGCATCTTATCATCAACCATGTGGCTGAGTTTAAGCATGTAAATCACGCCAACGGTAGCTTGCTGGTGGAAACGATCGCCGGTTTCGCCGTCAGAGAGGAAAGTTTGTCCCAAACTAGGCAAGCCCGTTTTTTGGATCCATTCTTCGATTTCATCGCGGGTAGCGCCGTCGAAGATTGGTGTTGCAAACCTAACGCCGAGTTTTTCGCCAGCCCATCCCAATACTGTTTCAAAGATCTGGCCCAGGTTCATACGTGAAGGTACACCCAGTGGGTTCAACACGATGTCAACAGGAGTTCCATCTTCGAGGAATGGCATGTCTTCTGCCCGAACAATGCGCGAAACGATCCCTTTGTTACCGTGACGACCAGCGAGCTTATCGCCCACTTTCAGTTTGCGTTTTTTGGCCATATAGACCTTCGCCAACTTGAGTACCCCGGCAGGCAATTCGTCCCCGATGCTGACATTGAACTTTTCGCGCTTGTAGCGGCCAATTTCTTCGTTGAGTTTGATGCTGTAGTTGTGCAACAAACGAGCAACCAATTCATTGGTTTTGGCTTCTTCTGTCCAGTTGGTATAATCCACGGAAGTGTAATCCAGTTCGCGCAAAGTATCCTGGGTGAATTTCACCCCTTTGGCCAACAGGTTGTCACCGTAGATGGTACGGATGCCCTGTGAAGTTTTGTCTTTGAGTAGGATCATCAGTTTGTCTACCAGAATTGTCAGCAATTCGTTGGTAGCCACTTTGTGTTGATCGTCCAGTTTGGACAAAACATCTTTTTCCTGGGTTTTTTGTACCTTATCTTTTTTCGCACGAGCGAAAAGCTGCTTGTCAATGATTACACCGTTGGTAGATGGGGGCGCCTTCAGGGATGCATCTTTCACATCGCCAGCCTTGTCGCCAAAGATCGCTCTTAAGAGTTTTTCTTCAGGAGTAGGATCGGATTCCCCTTTTGGTGTAATTTTCCCGATGAGGATATCGCCTTCCTTAACCCATGCGCCGATGCGGATGATGCCGTTTTCGTCCAGGTCTTTGGTGGCTTCTTCGCTCACGTTCGGAATATCGTTGGTGAGTTCTTCTTCACCCAACTTGGTATCGCGTACGTCGATTTCAAAGTGCTCGATGTGTACGGAAGTAAAGATGTCTTCGCGAACAACCCGCTCAGAAATTACAATGGCATCTTCAAAGTTGTAACCCTTCCAGGGCATGAAGGCAACCTTCATGTTTTGGCCGAGCGCCAATTCTCC
Organism: Haliscomenobacter sp.; assembly: GCF_040403615.1. Taxonomy (NCBI): domain Bacteria; kingdom Pseudomonadati; phylum Bacteroidota; class Saprospiria; order Saprospirales; family Haliscomenobacteraceae; genus Haliscomenobacter; species Haliscomenobacter sp. The sequence continues at coordinate 51,963 of NZ_JBBAKG010000018.1, forward strand.
TTTTTCGGTGGCGTAACCATCGCACAGGATCTGGCCTTTTTCAACCCGATCTCCTTTGCGCACAATTGGACGCAAGTTGATACAAGTACCCTGGTTGGTCCGGGTAAACTTGATGAGGTTGTATTTCTTCAGGTTGTCTTCAAACGAAATCAGTTGTTCTTCGCCAGTTCGGTCGTAACGAACATGAATTTCGGTAGCATCTACATACTCGATAATGCCCAAGCCTTCGGCGTTGATCAGCATTCGAGAGTCACGTGCTACTTTGCCTTCCAAACCAGTACCAACTATCGGAGAGTGGGGGCGAATCAGCGGGACTGCCTGACGTTGCATGTTCGAGCCCATCAAGGCACGGTTGGCGTCGTCGTTTTCAAGGAACGGAATCATGGAAGCCGAAACACCAACGATCTGGTTGGGCGCTACGTCCATGTAATCGATTTCTTCTGGAGTCAAAACCGGGAAATCGCCATGTTCGCGGCACTTAACACGGTCATCCAGGAAGCTTCCGTCATTATCGAGTAGGGCATTGGCCTGAGCAATTCTCATTTTATCTTCCCCTTCAGCGGAAAGGTAAAGTGGCTCAACATCCTTTTCCACCAAGCCAGAAATAACTTTGCGGTAAGGCGTTTCCAAAAAGCCCATTTTATTGATCTTGGCGTGTACGCACAAGGTAGAGATCAAACCGATGTTTGGTCCTTCCGGGGTTTCGATGGTACACAAACGACCGTAGTGGGAGTAGTGTACGTCACGAACCTCAAAGCCTGCGCGTTCGCGGGAAAGACCGCCTGGCCCGAGTGCAGAAATACGCCGCTTGTGCGTAATCTCTGAAAGCGGGTTGGTTTGATCCAGGAACTGCGACAACTGGCTGGTTCCGAAGAACGAGTTGATCACCGAAGAAAGCGTCCGTGCGTTGATCAGGTCAACGGGAGTGAATACCTCGTTGTCACGTACGTTCATCCGTTCGCGAATGGTACGGGCCATACGGGCCAGACCTACCCCAAATTGGGCGTAGAGCTGCTCCCCTACTGTACGTACACGGCGGTTTTCAAGGTGGTCAATGTCATCGATTTCCGCCATTTGGTTCATCAAGGTCACCAGGAAGCGTACGATGGAGATGATGTCTTCTTTGGTCAAAACCAAAGTTTCATCCGTAATGTCCAATTGCAGCTTCTTGTTGATCTTGTAGCGGCCTACTTCACCCAGGTTGTAGCGTTTGTCAGAGAAAAACAATTTCTCGATGATGCCACGTGCTGTTTCTTCATCCGGTGGATCGGTACCGCGCAATTGGCGGTAGATGTACTGCACCGCTTCCAGTTCAGAACTGGTAGGGTCTTTTTGCAGGGTATTATAGATAATGGAGTAATCCTGCTCGATGTCTTCCTTCTGAAGAATGATGGTTGCTACCGAGGCTTCGAGGATTGCTTCAATGTTGTCTTCATCCAAAACGGTATCTCGCTCCAGAATGATTTCATTCCGTTCGATGGTTACCACTTCGCCGGTATCTTCGTCTACAAAGTCTTCTGTCCAGCTGCGCAAAACACGCGCAGCAAGTTTGCGACCGATGCTTTTTTCGAGGGCTTCCCGAGAAGCAGTCACTTCATCAGCAAGATCGAAGATATCCAGGATCGCTTTGTCTGTGTCATAACCAATGGCACGCAATAAAGTAGTAACCGGGAATTTCTTCTTCCGGTCGATGTACGCATACATCACGGTGTTGATGTCGGTAGCAAATTCCATCCAGGCACCTTTGAAAGGAATAACCCGAGCAGAATAGATCTTGGTACCGTTGGGGTGTACACTCTGACCAAAAAACACCCCTGGAGAACGGTGAAGCTGTGATACTATCACACGTTCTGCACCATTGATCATAAAGGTACCCTTGGGGGTCATGTACGGAATGTTCCCTAGAAATACATCTTGCACGATGGTCTGGAAATCAACGTGTTCTTCGTCGTTACAGGACAAACGCAGCTTAGCCTTAAGCGGAACGCTGTAGGTCAAACCACGCTGCATACATTCTTCAATGCTGTAACGAGGAGGATCGATGAAATAATCCAGGAACTCGAGTACGAAGATGTTTCTCGCATCCGTGATTGGAAAATTTTCCTGAAAAACTTTGTAAAGTCCTTCGTTCATACGATTTTCAGGAGTGGTTTCCAATTGGAAAAACTCCTGAAACGACTTTAACTGAATTTCAAGAAAGTCAGGGTATGGAGTAGGAAATTTAGTTTTGCTGAAGGTGATACGCTTCGCCTCAGCAGATTGTGCCTTACCATTGAATGTCATCTGCGCAACAAGTTTGTTGTTGATGGTAAAAGCCCAGGCAATTTTGCCGTGGGTTGCTTTCTCTCAAAAAACCGAGAAATAATACTCCAAACAGATGAAGTCCCAGATAAAAATTAGCGACCGAAGTCTTGGATTTTACTAGGTTATCAAATGTTCGGGTTGCTGTAAGTAATGGTTTTCCTGATTAGTAAATGAAACTGACCCTATAATAGTTTCATTTTCTTGAATAATAATCAGAAATTATACAACACAAGGTTATACGGCAATGGGCTTAGGAAGCAACGTGTGTCGATTTCCTAAGCCCTGGTGCATCAAAAACGCAGTTTTGATACACAGCCTATTCCAAAAGTTATGCTAGTAAAAGTCAAATCAGCTAGTTTACCTTTGGCTTACGCAAGGTGAAATTACTTAATTTCTACCTGTGCGCCTGCGTCTTCCAACTTAGCTTTCAATGCGGTAGCTTCGTCTTTAGAAATGCCAGTTTTCAGCGGTTGTGGAGCACCATCTACCAAGTCTTTAGCTTCTTTCAAGCCCAGACCCAAGAGGTTTTTCACTTCTTTAACCACGTTCAGTTTGTTGGCACCACCTGATTGCAGGATAACGTCGAATTCAGTTTGTTCAACAACAGCAGCAGGAGCATCACCACCAGCAGCAGGTCCAGCAGCAACTGTTACAGCAGCAGCAGCAGGCTCGATGCCGTAATCATCTTTCAGGATACCAGCCAGTTCCTGAACATCTTTAACCGTCAAATTTACCAGCGTATCCGCCAGAGCTTTCAAATCAGCCATTGTATTTTCTTTTAAAAGAGTGTTTTTAAATTGGTTGTTAACGGTTGGCACTGATGCCTTGACCGTTTTTGCAATCCACAAAACCGTTTGTGGATTTACATGATCCATGAACTCAATCATGGATGGGATAAATTACGCTTCGCGTTCTTCCAGTGCCTTGACCAATCCAGCGATGGTAGTACCACCTGATTGGAGTGCACTGATCAGGTTGCGAGCTGGAGATTGTAGCAAACCAATCAATTCGCCCAGCAAATCTTGCTTGGACTTCAGTTTGGTCAATGCATCCAATTGATCATCTCCGATGAACACTGCAGAATCCACATACGCACCTTTCAACAATGGTTTTTCGTTGCCTAAACGACGATAGTCTTTCAGCAATTTTGCAACCGAGTTGGCTGGAGCATCTGGATCTTTTGAAAAAAGAACTGCGGTTGGACCGTGCAGTGCCTCAAAAATTTCTGCGTAATTTTTCTCAGCAGGAGTATCCTCCAGTGCTTTCTTCACAAGTTTGTTCTTAATGACTTGCATTGAGACACCCCTTTCGAAGCAAAGTCTTCTGAATTTGTTGACATCGCCTACCGACATAGTCGAGGGATCAGCAAGGTAGAAATAGTTATTTTCTCCAAACTTTTCCTTCAATTCTTCGATAGCTACTGTCTTCTCAGCTTTATTCATTTGACTCCTGTTTTAAACTTAGCGAATCACTTTGGGATCAATCTTCACACCTGGACTCATCGTAGTAGCGAGGGTAATACTTTTCATGTACGTACCTTTTGCGGTAGAAGGCTTCATCCGTTGTAGCGTTTGAAGCAATTCGTTGATGTTCTCCATCAATTGCTCTGGTGCAAAAGACACCCGACCAACTGATGCGTGAATGATACCCGTTTTGTCAACGCGGAAGGAAATCTTACCCTTCTTTACTTCAGAAACAGCCCCTGCGATATCGGTAGTAACAGTACCGGTCTTAGGGTTAGGCATTAAGCCGCGTGGACCGAGGATACGCGCAACCTTACCCAATGCCGCCATGGTTTGGGGCATAGCAATGATTACGTCTACATCCGTCCAGCCTTCCTGAACTTTTTGGATCAGATCTTCCAGACCAACATAGTCTGCACCTGCTGCTTTTGCTTCTTCTGCTTTATCAGGAGTACAAAATACAGCTACACGCTTGGTTTTACCCGTACCGTGTGGCAGACCAACAGTGCCGCGCAAAGCTTGATCCGGTTTACGTGGATCTACACCCAAGCGAACGTGAATGTCGACCGAAGCGTCAAACTTGGTCAAATTCACTTCTTTCATCAAGGATGTGCCTTCTTCCAGAGTATACAGCTTATTGCGGTCTACTTTGGCGTCGATGGCGGCTCTTTTCTTTCCAACTTTTGCCATGTCAAGAAAATTTAAGGTCAACGTCAGCGGCAACTTTAGGCCTCCGACTCCCTTATGAAAAAATCCGATTATGCCTCTGCTTCTTTCACGGTCTCACCCCAAGGAGGAGTACCAGAAACATTGAGCCCCATACTACGCGCCGTACCCGCTATCATTTTCATAGCCGATTCGATCGTGAAGCAGTTGAGGTCGGGCATTTTGTCTTCAGCGATAGCTTTTACCTGATCCCAAGTTACTGTTCCAACTTTCTTACGGTTGGATTCAACAGAACCTTTGGTGATCTTGGAGGCTTCCATGAGCTGGATAGCTGCCGGAGGAGTTTTGATCACGAATTCAAAGGACTTGTCCTTGTAAACCGAGATCACCACCGGAAGTATCTTACCCATTTTGTCCTGGGTAGCGGCATTAAAGCGCTTGCAGAACTCCATGATGTTCACCCCTTTGGAACCGAGAGCGGGACCAATTGGAGGAGCAGGGTTTGCTTGACCGCCTTTGACCTGAAGTTTGATAAAAACTTCTACTTCCTTTGCCATTTTAGTAAAAAATTTTACCAGTTTGGTAAAGCCGTTGCATGGGAAGCGTTTCATTCCGGCTCACAATCCGGAGGAACAACAACAGCAATACTTTTTACACGGTATATTGAAAATCTTAAAACACTTGTTGATGAAATACTGTCGGGGCAACCCTATGTGGTTGCCCTTTGGCGATGTAGGGTTGTTTTACAACCACCATGGGTACTGGACAACCACGTAG
>NZ_JBBAKG010000018.1:57272-79567 GCF_040403615.1 Haliscomenobacter sp.
GGTACTGGACAACCACGTAGGGGTACTGGACAACCACGTAGGGGTACTGGACAACCACGTAGGGTTGTCCCTACCCGGTTTTTTCAACCTGCATGAATCCAAGTTCTACTTCGGTACCACGCCCAAAAATCTTTACGATCACCTTCAGTTTTTTCTTTTCTTCGTTGACCTCTTGGATGTCGCCGATGAATTCACTGAAAGGACCATCTACAATTTTGATGGTTTCGCCCACGATAAATGGTTCAATGAGCGATTCACCTGCGGCTTGAGACTCGTCGACTTTGCCAAGCAAACGGTTGGCTTCAGCATCTTTCATCGGTTCGGGCGTATTTTTTCCCAAAAAATGAATGACGTTAGGTACGTTTGCGATGACTTGAACCACTTCAGGGCTAAGTTTTCCAGCCACAGCTTCTACCAAAAGATATCCTGGTAAAATGTTGCGCTCGGAAATGACCTTTTTCCCGTTGCGGATTTTGTAGACCTTTTCTGTAGGCACGACAACTGATGCGATAAATGAATTCCATTCATTGCGCAGAATTTCAGCATCAATGCGTTCTTTGATTTTGCGCTCCTTGCCGCTGATTACCCTTAATGAGTACCACTTTGTACCTTCAGACATCGGTCTTAGCCAATTTATACGATCATTAAACAAACGCCGAAAGGCACTCGACAGAACACATCTGCCGAATGCCTATCGGCACTTTATCTTTATTAAATTCCGTAGACTAAATCCAGTGTGAACTTGGAAATCATGTCCATCAGAAAGACAATAGTCGCCAACATCAACACAGCAATGACAACTGCCACTGCATTGCCCTGTAAATTTGCCCAAGTTGGCCAGGATACGTTTTTAACGAGCTCCTGGTAACTTTCCTTTAAATAAAGTTGAATCTTTTCCATTGTATGGTTTGCTCTTTCCCCACGATAAATCAAATGAACCATTGTGATAAACCATGGATTTATCACGTGGTCGTGTCATTTAATGTAAAATCATTAAATGCGGTGATTTTGCACGGGCAGAAGGATTTGAACCCTCGGCCTACGGTTTTGGAGACCGTCGCTCTACCAGCTGAGCTATGCCCGTGTATCGAAAAATTAAGCACCCCACCTGAGGTGAGATGCTTAACTTTCATTGATATTATGATTATATAACTTAGAATGACTCACCGATTAGATGATGGTTCCAAGCATGGTCACCCCACAAGGGATTCCTTATTTAATCACTTCAGTAACCTGACCTGCACCTACGGTACGGCCACCTTCACGAATCGCGAAGCGAAGACCTTTTTCCATTGCGATTGGGCTCAACAATTTCACGGTCAAAGTAACGTTATCGCCAGGCATTACCATTTCTACTCCATCAGGCAGGGCGCAATCACCAGTTACGTCCGTGGTACGGAAGTAGAACTGTGGGCGGTAGCCTTTGAAAAATGGAGTGTGACGGCCACCTTCTTCTTTGCTCAGTACATAAACTTCACACTTGAATTCAAGGTGAGGGTTTACAGAACCTGGCTTGCAGATAACCATACCACGACGGATGGCTTCTTTGTCAATACCACGCAAGAGGATACCGGCGTTGTCACCAGCTTCACCACGGTCAAGCAGTTTACGGAACATTTCTACACCCGTTACAGTAGATTTCAATGGTGCTTCACCTTCTTTCTGCATACCGATGATCTCAACTGGATCACCAACGTTGATAACGCCACGCTCAATACGGCCAGTAGCAACAGTACCACGACCAGTGATTGAGAATACGTCTTCGATAGGCATCAAGAAAGGCTTATCAGTAGCACGCTCTGGCTCAGGAATCTGAGTATCAACAGCATCCATCAAATCAAAGATGCGCTGTACATACAAAGGATCTCCTTCCAATGCTCTAAGCGCTGAGCCTTGAATAACGGCAGCATTGTCGCCATCAAATTTATACAAGTCCAACAATTCGCGGACTTCCATTTCTACCAATTCCAACATTTCTGGGTCATCAACAAGGTCAACCTTGTTCATGAAAACCACAATTGCAGGAACACCTACCTGACGAGCCAAAAGGATGTGCTCACGAGTTTGTGGCATAGGGCCATCAGTAGCTGCACAAACCAAGATAGCGCCGTCCATTTGAGCTGCTCCCGTTACCATGTTCTTTACGTAGTCGGCGTGACCTGGGCAGTCTACGTGTGCATAGTGACGTGTTTCTGTTTGGTATTCAACGTGAGCGGTATTGATTGTAATACCTCTCTCTTTTTCCTCAGGGGCAGCGTCGATTGAGTCGTAATCTTTTTTCTCTGCCAGACCTTTAGAAGCAAGAACCGTAGTAATTGCAGCTGTAAGCGTCGTTTTTCCGTGGTCAACGTGACCAATCGTGCCAATGTTTACGTGCGGCTTTGATCTATCAAAGGTTTCCTTAGCCATCAGTATAGAATTTTTGGATGTAAGTTAAGAAACAAAAAGTATCTATGACCTGGAGCCAATGAGGGGACTTGAACCCCTGACCCCTTCCTTACCATGGAAGTGCTCTACCACTGAGCTACATCGGCGTATTCCTAGTAACAGCAAAAGGGAGTTGCCTCCCTGTAATGGCTTCAACGAAGCTTTCTCCGCGAAGTCGCCACGAATAAATCCGTGGTTTGGTTTCTTTTGTGCCTCCATCACGAATAAATTCGTGGTTTGAGCTTAAATGGAGCGGAAGACGAGACTCGAACCCGCGACCCTCAGCTTGGAAGGCTGATGCTCTACCAACTGAGCTACTTCCGCTTGTAAAGTTGTGGGGGTGGATGGATTCGAACCAACTCAGTCAAAGACACCAGATTTACAGTCTGGCCCGCCTCTCCACCTGCGGCGCACCCCCTTGGAGCCCATGATCAACCTATTGAATGAATTCATCAGTTGATCGATGAGAAAAAATCGTGTGTTGAGCAACATGAGCCAGCAGAGGGACTCGAACCCCCGACCAGCTGATTACAAATCAGCTGCTCTACCAACTGAGCTATGCTGGCGTGGATATAATAAGCATTGTTTTTTTTAGTTAACAAAAGTCACTTGGTAAGGACTTATAAACCAACAAAAACGAACTGCTTAAAAGGCACATTATAGTAGGTTTTTCAACCTGCTCAAACCACTAATTTTGGTCAGAAATGTCAAGTTTTATAAGCATTTCGGCATCTTTTTCCGAAAGCGATTGCAAAGATAGTGCCTCTTGTAGAATTATCAAATTTTAGTGAACTTTTTTTTCTTTGATTTCTTCTTTTTCAAAGCGTGGGGCAAATATAGGGTAATGGGTTTGATATTTTCAAAGGTTCTTGCTAAAAAGTTTAACGGGTTTAACCAACGTTGCCTGGTTTTGGTTCCTGGCAGGTGGTTAAACCCGTTAAATTAAATTGGAGGGATGCCTGTTGGGGTGCCCCTGCGTGGGCACCCTAGGGGCGATTACATTGGATCGCCCCTACGCGTGTTTTTCTTTGTATTTGATGATTTGTCGTTTTAAGGAATCAACCGCAAGCTCTACTGCTGCCTCGAAAGATTTGTTGGTTACTTTGGCGATCAAGGTTTCTCCGGGTACATTTATTCGTACCTCTGCAATTTTTTCCCGTACCTGTCCTGAATTTTCTAATTTTAACACAACTCGAGCATTGATGATTCGGTCAAAAAACTGATCAATTTTGCTCAATTTCTTCTCGATAAAGTCAACCAATTTGCTGTCAACTTTAAACTGTACTGCTTCAGTGTACACTACCATAATTCAAGAATTTAAAGGGTTAGACCATAAAGATCGATTCTTCATCTGCAAACAAGATGGCACTATTGCGCACCTGATTTGGGATGAGCTTGTTGGTAAATTTTTTTTAGTCGTTCAATAGAGTGGTGGGTGTAAATTTGAGTTGCGGCCAAACTGGAATGGCCCAACAATTCTTTGATGGCATTTAGATCGGCACCGTGATCTGATAAGTGGGTGGCAAAAGAGTGCCTCAGTACGTGAGGGCTGCGCTTTTCCTGCGTTGTAACGGTGCTCAAATAAGCATTTACGATTCTATAGACGAGTTTTGGATAAGCGGGTTTACCTTGATGGGTTAGCAATAAAGCCGTTTCATTAGTGCTTGAGAATGCTGCTGTTCGCAGATCAAGGTATTGCTTCAACAATGTGGCTGTAGCATGAGAAATAGGAATAAGCCTTTCCTTGTTGCCTTTCCCCAGCACTTTGATGGTTTGAGCATGCATATTCAAATCCGACACTTTTAATCCCAATAGCTCAGCTCGGCGCATTCCGGTGAGGTACAACAACTCTATAATGACTTGATCTCGCATAGTGAGGTAATCACTTGGAGTTTCAATCGGGTCGAGCAGTTGGGCCAGGTTTTGCTCAGGCACTACTGCGGGCAGACGCTTGCCCAATTTGGGCAAACTTACTTGCAACATAGGCGAACGAGGGATGATTTTCTCTCGTTGCAAATAGCGAAAATAAGATTTAAGGGTAGACAATTTGCGGCGGATGGTCGAAGCTGCACTCTTTTGCTCCATTAAGGATACGGCCCAGGAACGGATGTGAATATGCTGAATCAAAGTTGGATCAGCAATTTCATATTGGTTTTGCAGGTAAGTAGTAAACTGCAACAGATCAGTCCGGTACGCTTCTATGGTATACAAAGAGAAGCGTTTTTCATACTGCAAGTACCTCAGAAATTCTGTTGTCGTCATTTATTCGGATTGTACAGATCTGAACTAAATATAGAAAATTAGATGGAGAAAGTCAAGGGGTGATTTAACTTTTGGTTAACATTGCAGGGGTACACTTTTGCTAAAATGTTGATAACACGCTGGTTAATATGACATTTTCCTATGTTTTTTTTGCTCTTTTTGTAACCTAATTTCTGGTTCAAATAGCATCTGGATCAATACCCAATTCCTTTAACTTTTGGATTAGTTTTTCTTTCTCTGATTTTTCATGGTCGGCACGTTGCTTTTCTTGATCAGCACGCTGTTGCTCCTGTTCGGCGCGTTGTTGCTCCTGTTCGGCGCGTTGTTGCTCATGATCCGCACGCTGTTGCTCATGATCAGCGCGTTGTTTTTCCTGTTTGAACTGTTTTATCTCCTGTTCAATCCTGGAGGCTTGAGCAAGAATCATCCTTTCTTGCTCTTCCAGCATTTGAACCTTATTTTTCATTTCTTCTCTTTGTTGTTCCAATTCTTCTAAAGCGGTGTTTTGCTCATCAAATAATTCGAGGTAAGACAGAAAAGGTTGTCCATCGGGTCGAAAAAGTTCCAGAATCCCGTTTTTCATGCTCCACCGTACTCCAAGAATTGGGCTTAACCACTCTTCTTCGCTGATTTCTTGCAACACCAAAGTGTCAGTACGACGGGCATAAACTGAAAAAATAAATCGGATGGGGTCGTAGATGTAATATTCTTCTACACCATAGGTTTGGTAAAAGGCCAGCTTTTTTTCCATCTCTTTAGCCGTATTGCTCGGCGAAAGAATTTCTACCACAACCTGGGGAGGCAAATTATTTTCTGCAAATTGAATGTAGGAGCCACGCGATTCTTTAGGGGCGCCGATGGCAATCAACACGTCGGGCGCTACCCGAATATCGATACGGCCTTTTACTGGATACCAGAGCAGGTCGCCCGCCACAAAAACGTCTGGTCGGTCTTTAAAAACTGCATCCATTCCCAGCTTGATCAATGCAATCCATTCCCATTGCAAGGTGTTGTCTGCCATTCGCTTGCCATCTGAGCTGGGGTAAATCTTGTAGAGTTCTTCTTTGTTTAAGGTGCGCATACCTTATTGTTTTCAATTAAAGAATTGCATTATCTCCTCTTTACCCCAACAATTTACATGAAAATAAAGATTATCACAAGCAAAAATAATAAACTTTTGTTTTTAAAATAAATAATTTAAAAATAAAAATAAAAAAAAGAAGCTACCCCTATGCAGAAGTAGCTCCCCTTTAAACTTGACGTAAATAGTAGATTAATACCCAGGATTCTGAGTCAAGTTCTTATTGGTATCCGTTTCCCGTTGTGGAATGGGCAAAACCAGTAAGTTGTCACCAAAAGGTTTGGCCCCTACACTAGCCCGAGTGCGTTTGATGTCATCCAGATAATTGCCTTCAAATGACAACTCGAGGTGGCGTTCTTTCAGAATTGCAGCCAGAGTTGTAGTGCCCAAGGCAGCCAAACCAGCTCTGGTGCGTGTTCTATTCACGTCAGCCAGTGGTGTAGCACCTACGGATGTACCCAAACGTTGGTTACATTCTGCGCGAGTCAGGTACATTTCAGCCGTACGTACGACTGGAACATCACCAAATCGGTCTAAAAATTTGCGGGTAAAAATACGATTACTTGCCGTGGTAGTGAACGTTTTACGCACATCACCAGCTTCAAACAAATCAGTATATTTGGTTTGTATCCGAATGTCACCACGTCCTTGGAATGTTGCTGGCGCGAAATAGGTATTCATAGCATTGGTCCCATCCTGATCCGATACGGCGATGCGGAAGATGATTTCATTGCTCGCCCCACCGGTAGCAAAAACGTCTGCAAAGCTAGCTGCCAATCCACGTGCTCCAGATTGGATGACTTTGTTGGCAGCATCACGAGCCAGCGCGTAGTTGCCTTGCATCAGGTATACCCGCGACAACATTGCAGATGCCGCATCACGCGTAGCAAGGGTAGCATTGTCACCCGCCTTAGTAGCTGGCAGCAAAGTTTCTGCTTTGGTCAAGTCTTCAATAACTTGTGCGTAAATGGCTTGAACACTCGATCTTGAGCGATAGTCAGCATCGGTAATAACCCGGGTAGGGGTAGTAACCAATGGCACCCCTGGATTGGCGTTGTTGTCGCCATCGCCCCAGGTTTTACCCCACAATTTCACCAGCTCGAAGTACAAAACCCCACGGATAAAGCGAGCTTCTGCTTCAACCCGCCCACGATCGGCTGCATCCAAGATACTCAAGGCAGACAACACGTTATTGGCGCGGTTGATGGCACCATAAGCATCTCTCCAGGTTGCGTAGGTTTGGGTATTGCCGGGTGTAATGGCTTTCCGCCAGACTTCATCCAGTGTAGCAAAGGTACCGCCAAAAACAAATTCGCGGTCATCACCAAGTAATTCATTGGTAAATTGAAAACCACCCCCATAAACGTCACCATCGCTAAGGCCATCGTAAGCACCGGTCAGGGTCACTTTTACGTCTTGCGGAGTGGCCAAGGCCAGATTTTCATCGATGGTCTGCGTAGGCGCAACATCCAGTTTGCTGTCGCAAGCCGAAGCCCCCAAAAGGATCAGGGCAAACGGCGCTATATGTTTGAGCATTTTGTGCATTTTCATTTTTTTAAAGGTTAAAAACATTTTGCGCTGTTCCGGGAATTAGAACCCGATGTTAAAGCCAGCCAGGATCGTTCTGGGCTGAGGAGCAGTGTAAAAGTCATAACCTTGTGCAATGTTGGTTACAATGTCATCAGCGTTAACTTCTGGATCCCAACCGATGTAGTTGGTCCAGGTAAGCAAGTTTTGTCCTGTTACAAATAACCGCAAGCTCTGGATCTTGGCTTTGCTGGTCAATGTTTTAGGGAAGTTGTAAGACAAGGTTGCGTTGCGCAAACGGACGAAAGAACCATCCTGAATAAAGCGGCTGGAAGGCTGGGCTCCGTTGTTGAAGAACAAACGGGCTTCAGGAATATTGGTATTGGGGTTCTCTTTCGTCCAGGCAGCCAACTGATCTACAGTTTGGTTGTCTTCAAAACGCGCATTGGCAGAAGAGAAACGACCTACCCCGTAAAAGTTGAGTTCGTTGCCGATTACAGCACTGAACAATACAGACAGTTCAAGACCTTTGTAGCTGAAGGTATTGGTTACGCCACCGATCCAATCGGGAAGTGGGCTACCTACTACTACCCGGGTTGCCTGGCTGTAAGTGCTGGTGGTTTCACGGTTGCCTTCGGTGGCATTTTTGTACCACAATGCATTACCATTGGCAGGATCTACACCAGCGTATTCAGCAGTGAAGTAGGTACCCAATGGTTGGCCTTCTACGGCGCGGCTCATGTTGTTCAAACCAGCCTCGATGATTTGGCCTTGCAGGTCGGTGATCTGGTTTTTATTGGCTGCAAAGTTCAAGCTGGTTTTCCAATGGAAAGCACCTCTTACTACATCGGTGTTCAATACGACTTCTATCCCCTGGTTGGTCAATTTACCAACGTTACGGAATTGAGTGGCAAAACCTGTAGTTGACGGAATGTTTACATTTAACAACAGACCAGTGGTGCTCTTGCTGTAAAAATCGATTTCCCCAGTGATGCGATCCTTGAACAAACCAAAGTCGATACCTGCGTCGAACTGATCAGTGGTTTCCCAGCTCAAATCAGGGTTGCCCAACTGGGAAGGACGCTGACCAGGAGCGCCATTGTAACCAGCGTCACCCTGGAAAAGTCCCAACTGTGGGAAGTTGCCAATTTCTGCGTTACCGGTACGGCCATAGCTGGCCCGCACCTTCAGGAAGCTGATGGCCTTGTTGTTGTTCAAGAAGCCTTCTTCGGAAACAATCCAGCCCAAAGAAGCGGCAGGGAAGAAACCATAACGGCTTTCTTTACCAAAACGGGAAGAACCATCCGTACGTACACTTACACCCACGAGGTATTTATCGGCCAGTTTGACGTTGGCACGTGCAAAGTAAGACAAGAAGCGGAAGTTGGTTTCGGTAGATTCACCGTTTGTTTTGCGGGCAGCACTGGCAATCTGGCGATAGGCGTCAGAAGGGAAATCCTGGCCTTCGATGAAGTTGGTCTTCTGCTGTGATTGCTGATAAGCCATACCCGCTGTCAGATCCAGTCGGGTTTTACCGAAGCCTGTATTGTAGGTAAAGTAGTTGTTCGTGTTGTAGTTTTCAACCCGGGTGAACAGGTTTCGCCCCAACCCCAGGGGTGCACTAAAGTTGCGCTGGGTTTTGCTGTTGTAGTACAACTCCTCTTGTTGATCCAATAGGTCCAGTGCAAATTCTGAACGGAAGCTCAAACCATCCAGAATGCTGACTTGCGCATAAACGCTGCTCAAGTTGCGGTTGGTATTGGTGTTGTAATAGGCGTTGCCAAGGTTGATCAGTGGGTTATAGTACACCGGAATGCTGATGTCTCCAGGAGGCGTACCTACTGGCAAACCTGTATCAGGATCGTTTTGTGGCGTCATTGGAGGCAAAGCCACGATCTGCATGGGGTTGTCAAACTGGCGGTCACCAGAGATGCGTTCGTTGAAAGAACGGCTCAAACTCGTATTGAACCCTACCTTCAACCACTTGTAAGCTTGGTGATCGACGTTGATTCGACCAGAGATGCGGTTCAGCGCATTGCCAATCAAAATACCTTTTTGGTCAAACCATTGACCAGACATGTAAAACGTGGTTTTGTCGTTACCCCCTGAAATGTTCAGGTCGTGCTGTTGCATTGGCGCATCTTGATAGGCCAGCTTACCCCAATCGGTATCTTCAGCCTTATCCGTACCAAAAGTACCCAAACTTTGGGTTTTGAAAAAATCCTCCATGTAGGTGGTGTACGAGTCTGGATCAGAAGCAGCGAGGCCATCGATGCGGTCAGAGTTTGCCGCAGCCTGGCGATACAATTTCAGGTACTGCTCCGTATTCAAGAACTCCAACAAACGGGCGGGATTGCTCTGGCCGTACTGGAAGCCATAATTAACGCTAGTGCGACCTGTTTTACCACGCTTGGTGGTTACCAGCACTACTCCGTTGGCAGCACGTGCACCGTAGATGGCGGCAGCAGAAGCGTCTTTCAGGATTTCGATGGATGCAATGTCTTGAGGATTAATGTCGGCAAGAGGGTTGGTAGCTCCACCAAATGAACCCAAGTCCGCTGTTGTAGCCGGAATCCCATCAATCACTATCAAGGGCTCGTTGGAAGCGGATACTGAAGATTGGCCGCGTACCCGAATCTGTACAGCCTGGCCCAATTTACCATTACCAGAGGTGATTTGTACACCTGCTGCTTTGCCTTGCATGGCTTGGTCGAAGCTGGTTACGGGCATGTCTTTGATGTCCTCGGTGCGAATTTTGGCGATGTTACCCGTCAATTCGCGCTTGATGGCCGTACCGTAACCCGTTACGAGCACCTCAGCCAAATCGATACCTGGCTGGAGAACAATGGTAAGTTCGGTGCGATTGTTTAGGGCTTCTTCCAAAGTTGCAAAACCAGTATAGGAAATAACCAGAATGGCATTTCCGGTTGCAGTGACTTTGAAATTTCCGTCAATGTCTGATACAGTGCCAATGCTTGTCCCTTTTACCATGATGCTTGCACCAATGAGTGCATCGCCATCTCTGTCGGTTACTTTGCCACTGATGGATTGTTGTCCAAAAACAACCGTAGCTCCAAAGAGCAGCAGTGCCAAAGCGAGTAAATGTTTTTTCATACCAATGAATTTGATTTTATTGAATTGTCGAAAATATACATTCAGTCAGGTTGAAGACCTGAGTGTTGCCGTGAAAAAAATTAGGCGTTGTGTTCAAGGGATGGGTAATCTAGAATCGCTGTAAACAACAGAACGTTTGGAACTGATCTAGGGCTGCCTATACTTTTTTTTCAAACCTGCTTATGCAATCTGGCTTACAAAAAAATAGGATCCTGCAAAAATAGAAATGGAGCGCTTAAAAAGCACTCCACTTCACAATTATTTAACAAAAAATTGTTAATTCACTACATTCGCTTGATGAAGAAATGGAGAAGAATAAAAAGCTCCACCGGTAATGTTCGCACCAGTATTGGCGGCATTAAAGGATTTTCCATTGGTCAACTTCATCGTACCACGCACTTCGAAACGATCCGTTGCTGTAAGATCAGCGTCGGTAAGCCCTAACTTATCCTGCATTTCCTTACCCGTAATGGTAATGGTTGCCCGAGGATAGCCTGTAGTCGGATCCTTGGCATAAGCAGATGCAGGGATCGACTTGAGCGCTACGTCCGCCTTGCTACTGGTACCTCCAGTACGGTCAACAAAGCGCACCACTAAATCATAAGAAGCAAAGAGTGCTCCAGCTTCGGGTGTCACAGCTTCGGCAAGAAATTCAATTTTGGTACCAGCCAAGTTGGCTTTGCTTACCGTAAAAGCGGCCACTGGAAAAGGCGTAACTTGACGCATGTAGCCCCCTTGTTCGAAACTGAACTCATCTATCTTCTCGACGATTTCCGTTTCGCAGGATGAAAAAGCCAGCACAGAAAACAACAAACCAATTTTTATAATGCTTTTCATGTTTACATTCGTTTTATCAGGTTGATAAATGAAATACCAGGCCCTTAAATTTACTTGATGAAATTGTTAGCCGGATTTGTATCCCAGAATACCTGTACCGTACTATTGGTCTTTTGCACCGCATTTTTATTTCTAACAATGTAGTCTAACGGGTAGTAAAAAGAACGCACAAATGGGCCTACGTTGGGATCCAGTCCTGGTTGTTGATTTGCTGGTTTCCCGGTTCTGCGGTAGAGGTTATAGGCCTCAATACCGTTGCCGTGCAAGGCCAACCAATATTCGGTGGCGATGATGTTTAGTTTTGCATCGTCGCTGGCAGCAGCATCATAATCAGCTAGTACCTTATCCACATATTTGGTTACTTCGGTGGCCCAAACAAACCCTTTGCTCGTTTCGAAAGCATTGAGTTTGCTCGCTTCACTGGTTCCCAGCGCCAAACTGCGTACATCCGCCATTGATTTTTCAATCGCAGATTTTAGCAAAGCTTTTGGATCGCCGCTGGTTTTAAGCACCAATGCCGATTCAGCCAACATAAAATCAACGAAAGAGCGCATCATGATGGGGTGAATACCTGCACCACCGGCACCAGCATTCAAAGAAACCCCTTTGCCTGCGTCGTCGTCGTACAAACCGCCAGCAGGATAAAGCCCCCAAGCCGTGCGCAACAAACCATCGGGTGGAATACCCTCATTGCTCAGGTGGTCACGGCCCCAATAGCCCACGCTGGTAGGCAAGCAGAACACATCATTTTCCCCATAGTGACCTGGCTTTTGGTTGGTAATGCAGCGCAATTGGTTGACGTCAGTTGGGTTTTTGATGGTTTGGCGGTAGAAATAGTAACGCATCCGAGGATCAGGGAAACCTTTGGAATTGTACAGGGCGCCCATGTAGGAATTCGACTGGTAATCGCCACCACCCGTTGGGCCGTATTGTCCACCGTAACGTGGATGACGGGTGTCCGGGTTGGTCAAGTTGGTTCCGTATTTGAAGGCAAAGTTTTGCGCAGTAGTGGATGGTAGTTTGTTTTCCGTTACCAGCGCATTGATTGCTGTAGTTGATCCCGCCTTATTGACCAAACGAAGCGTCAAATGGAGCTTCAACTTCATGGCATTCACCAAACGAATCCAGCTATCGGTATTGCCGCCATAAAACAAATCACCACTTGCTCCAGACTTGGACTTGGCAGCGAAATTTTCCGCAGCTTTGTTCAAATCAGCCAAGGCAGCAGCGTATACATCTGCAGCTTTGTCCACTCCAGGGTTGAAATTAGCGGGGTCGATGGCTTGTGAATAAGGAACGTCGCCGTAGACGTCCACCAGGTTCATCAATATATTGGCACGAATGGTACGTGCAATTCCCGCATGTACGAACAATTCCCCTTTTTCGGCCAATGGTATTATTGCACTGATGTCGGCCAGCAAATTGGCATAGGCGGTATTCCAGAGTCCGTTGGTACCTCCAGGGGCAACGGCGTTGTCGTAAATGGCTGCACCCTGGTTCAACATGCGAGCCAGGCGCATGCCTGGATCACTAAAATTGTTGAAACTTCCGGCAGAAGCTACTTCGATTTGATTGAGAATGAAGTTGATGTCGGCATTGTTGACGGTTACCGCGTTGGGGTTGTCCAGCAAATCCAGATCGCAGGAAGCAACCAACGTTACCGTCAATACCAGAAACAATATCTTGATATTACGTATCATCGCTTTGATTTTAAAAGACCAAATGTTAAACATTCAGTGTCAGATTAGAAGTTCAATTTCAAGGTACCCCCAATTCTTCTGGAGCTAGGTCCAGTCAGGAATTCAAAGCCCAAACCATTGCCTACACCCAAGCCCAGGTTGTCGGTGTCGAAGTTCAAACCTTCAGGGAAATAAAGCGCCTTGTACCAAAGATTGCTTCCAGAGATGGCCAAAGAAATTCCTTTGAATGGCGTCTTGGAAATCACTTTCTGAGGAAGGCTGTACGTGAGCGATACTTCTTGCAATCTGATGGTTGAGGCGTCATAGACACGAGCTTGATCCCCAAAGAAATAAAGGTTATTGAAACCTACGTCAGCAGCAGTAACCTGAATGTCGTTGGGCGTTCCATCCGCTTTTACCCCTGGGAAGATGAAAGTTTGAGCACGGTCGTAACCATTGCTCAAGCCCGTATCTTCGGTCAAACCCCGGCCCATCAGTGCACCCGCGGTACTGCTGTACATGGCACCACCATGACGGTAGGTAATCATGAAGTCAAGCGAGAAGCCTTTGTACGTAATGCCATTGATCAACCCGGTGGTAAAGGCCGGGTTGGGATCGCCCAAAACAATAGGTGTAGCCGTAGCCTGGAGGTAACCTCCACCATCAACCAGAAGTTGACCCTGGTCGTTGCGGCGATAACCCGTCCCCTTGATAATGTTGAAAGGTTTGCCCACGATAGCGAAGTTACCCAAGCCAGCGAAACCAGAGATTTGTACCTCTTTCAAGGTTCCCCCCAGGTCAAGCACTTCAGGTGTATTGCGGCTGAAGGTCAGCGTAACATCCCAGTTGAAATTTTTGGTTTTAACTGGTGTTCCAGTCACACTCAATTCGATCCCCTGGTTGCGAATTTTACCAATGTTGATGGTTGTAGCCGTATAACCGGTAGCGGGATCAAGTGGTGCGCTAGTGATCAAATTACGAGTATCTCTGCGGTAAGCAGTTACATCGAAGCCCAAGCGGTTGTTGAACATTTTTCCTTCTATCCCAAATTCGAATTCGGTATGCAACTCAGGCTTCAAATTTGGGTTACCCAGGTTGTTGTTGACCGAATGGCTCTGAATCGCCCCGCCAGCGGTGTTCAACCAGGCTCTGGCACCTTGATTCAGGATGTTCCGAGTTTGATACGGGTTGGGGAATCCAGCCGAAGTACCTACACCGGCACGGAGTTTCAAGAAGTTGAAAAATCCACCGTCCAACCCTGAGAAAGCAGAAGTAGGGATGAAGGACAAACTTGCCGATGGATAAAAAATCCGGCGGTTTTCAGGTTCAACCGTTGAAGTCCAGTCGTTTCTTCCCGCAAAGTTCAGGTAGAGGAAGTTGCTGTAATCAATGGTCACTTCCCCAAAAATACCCATCCGGGTTTGCTCCTCGATGCCATCACTACCAACGTTGTCGATAAAGTTGCTGTGGCGGAACAAGTTACGGGCCAATTGGTTTTGACTGCTTATGCCATCCGATAGAAGCACATCGTTGCGCATGTTACCCCCCAATCTAGCGGCGATGGTCAATTTATCAAAAACGGGTTTCGAGTAAGACAAGATCACCGAGTTGTCCCAGATGGTGTTGGTAAGGTTCCGGGTAAAATAAGCTCCCGTTGGGAATTGTACCCCACCCTTGTTCAGCTGGAACTCCTGGTCTTCTGAGTAAGTGTCCAAACCCACTTTGTACAGCAAATTGAAATCTTTGGCAATTTCAAAATTGAAGGTGGTTGCCGAGAAAATCCGGTTGACCACCCCGGTAGTTTTGTAATTTTCCAATACCCAGCGTGGGTTAGGAATGTCGTTGCCAGCCCGGAAATAAACCGAAGCACCCGTTACCGGATCCGCATAAGGCCAATTATTCAAATCGACCTGACGTGGGGTGTACAACACGTTGGCTAACACGGAAGGAAAGTCGTTCGCGTTGTTTCCAGTACCAGAGCTCAATGGTGGAGAGTACTGATCCGTATTGGCAAAAGTAAAGGAGGTCACCACCGAGAGTTTTTTGGTCAACTTGGCATTGATACCCACGCCCAGGTTGAGTTTTTTCAAGCCGTTCCCAGGAATATACCCTTCTTCGTTGACGTAACCGCCCGACACGTTGTAGCTCATGTTTTCACTTCCGCCAGAAATGTTCAAAGACGTGTTGTAAATTTTTCCGGTGCGGAAGAAGTCTTTTACATTATTTGGAGCCACCTGTATTTTGTAAGGGCTCACCGAGGCTACGTAATCTGCCTGACCTGCCCGCAGCGCAGCATTGGACAAGAGTGCATAAGGGTGGTTGGTTAGGGATGACGAGGTATTCTGAGAGGGATAAATCTGGGCCTCATTGAGGGTTGGACCCCAGTTGCTGAAGAACTGGCCAATGTTTTGCTGGAAACCACCCACATAGTCGTTTTGGTACCGAGGTAGGTTCGCGGTGTTGGTAAACATCGATTGCGTAACGCTAAACTCGGCTTTACGCGATTTCTTACTGCCACTCTTGGTCGTCACCAGGATTACCCCGTTACGACCCTGGTCACCATAAGTAACCGTAGCCGCCAAACCCTTCAATACACTGATGCTTTCAATGTTGTTGGGATCGAGGTCCAAAAAGCGACTGGAAGCCGATTGTCCCCCACCGGTGAAACCACCCCGTGAGTTGGTTGAGGAGTTGAATGGAACGCCATCCACTACGAATAGAGGCTGTACCGATCCGGTAATGGAGGAGTACCCGCGAATAGTGATGTTGGTACCTGTGCCCGAAACCCCGGAAGTAGAGGTGACGTTTACGCCCGGTACTTTGCCCTGAAGAACCCGACCTACATCCGCTTGTGGGCGGTCTTGGAGTTGATCTTCGCCTACAGTAGAAACCGCGTATCCCAGGGCTTTTTTCTCCCGACGGATACCTTGAGCGGTAACAACCACTTCGTTCAACTGCTGAGAACTTTCTTCCAACACTACATCAATAGCGTTGGCTGCTCCAAGCGCAATTTCCTGAGTGGTGTATCCGGTGTAACTAATCACCAAAATGGAGGTGTTAGCAGGGACACTCAAAGAATAAGAACCGTCTACTTCTGTAACGGTACCGGTTGTGGTTCCCTTGGCAAGAATACTGGCTCCGATCAGGGCGCCACCACTCTTGTCCGTCACTTTGCCTGTGATAGCTCGCTGTGCTATAGCAGAAGCCGTAGCAAGGGCTACCAGCGCAAGCGCTAGTAAGTGTTTTTTCATACTAATCCGATTTTATCTGTTTGTAAAACTAATCCTTCTCCAAAATTAAGTCATTGTTCAAATATGCAATAACATTTTCTGGATTTTTTAACAATGACGGAATAAACGATCAAAATTTAGGCCAACGGGGAGTGTTTTTTTTCAGATTATTATTTGGTAGTAATGCTATTAAATGCTTACTCAGTTGGGATTATTTTAAAAATACCGAATGTTGTTGCATTTTATTAACGAAAGGATGAAAAATTTCGCTGCTTCTTGCGGTAAACTGCAAGTTAACTAATGACGGTTAGCCGACAATTCAAACCCAATCCAAATTCCGTTTTTGCTAACTTGCGGGGAAAATATCATTTTTTAAACATTTCCTTATAAAATTACTTTCTTGACAAAAAGAATATTTTATTTATCTTTGTAGTCGAAACAGTTGAATATGGAAAACGCCAATCCAAACAATAGCGAATACATCATCATTCCTAACCCCATTTACGATGTGGTATTCAGGTACTTAATGGCTGATTATGAAAGTGCGCTGATTGTACTCTCAACGCTCATTAACGAAAAAATCAAAAAACTGCATCTCGAACCCCTTACCCACCCCGAAAAAAAAGAACCAATTAATACAATCAAAGATCCTAAAACCGACGATGATGTGCGGCTTTTTCATCTCGATTTTACCGCTACCATCGAGTTGGCCGACGGTACGGAAGAATTGATCATGATTGAACTTCAAAAAGCCACTGAACCAGAAGACATCTTTCGATTCAAACGTTACATCAGCAAGAATTTTCAGCAAAAAAACATCGTCGAAGTCACGGATATTCAAACCCAAGCCATCAAAATCGTAGAGCGCCCAATTCGGTTGATTCCTATTTTCATCCTTAATTTTCGCATCGAGAATGAAATCAATGACCTACTCATCAAAATCAATCGCCTGAAAACAGGTGTTTTTAAAAACGAAACCCTGAAAAAACACAATGAATTCATTGACAACCTGAGTTACGATATGCTCGTGGTGCAATTGCCCAATTTGCACAACATCAAGGAGGAGGAATACTTGCATGATGAATACAAAAAAAAGCTGTATGCACTACTGAAAATCTTTGATCAGAAAGAACAAGTCAAAAACAATGAGCATCGCCTGCGGCTGATCCGCAAAATGTTCCCCGGTTTTTTGGATCGAGTCATTGCCCGCCTACAAGCCGCCGATAGCGAAAATCCAGACCTCGAAGAAACCATGTTTATCGAGGACGAAATTTTAAAGGTGCTTATCGATAGAGACAATAAGATTGCCTTTTTCCAGGAGAAATTTGAACTGACCAAGAACCAATTGAACACAACCAAGGACCAATTGAACACAACCAAGGACCAATTGGAAAAAAAGAACGAGTTAATCCTCAATATTGCCAAACAACTGAAAGCAACTGGTGCGTCAAACGAAAATATCCAGGAACTCACAGGGCTGTCAATTGAGGAGATCAATGATCTCTAATCAATTGGAAAATTGAGATGTAGATACCAACCGTAAGTCCATACCTTTGTACCATGAAAAACCTACCCATCGGCATTCAAACCCTCACGCAAATCCGGGAAAAGAACTGCGTGTATGTGGACAAAACTCCACTGGTGTACCAAATGGTGAGTGAAGGAAAGTATTATTTCCTCTCGCGGCCCCGGCGTTTTGGCAAATCCCTGCTGGTTTCTACCTTGAAAGAACTTTTTGAAGGCAATAAAGCGGTGTTTGAAGGGCTGTGGATCGAGAACCAATGGGATTGGACGAAAATTCACCCGGTTTTGCATTTTTCGTTTGATAAGATGGGCTACGGAGAAACTGGGTTGTTGGCTGTACTCAAATCAGAGATTGAAGACCGTGCCAGTTTTTTTGGAATAAGCCTCGAAAAATCCGACATAAAAGGGCAATTTTCTGAGTTACTACAAAAATTATTTAAAAAGCATGGCAAAGTTGTGCTCCTGGTTGATGAATACGACAAACCCATTATCGATTTTTTGGAAGACCACACCTTGGAACAAGCCAAGGCCAATCGGGACATTTTAAGAGATTTTTATGGCATCTTAAAAAGTGCCGACGAACAATTGGAACTGGTTTTCATCACGGGTATTTCCAAGTTTTCCAAAGTCTCTATTTTTTCCCATTTGAATAATTTGAGAGACATCACCCTATCGGGCCAATACGCTACCCTCACCGGATATACTCAAGAAGAATTACTCCATTATTTCGCAGATTATTTGAGCAAAATTCAGGAAAGCCTGCAGGTATCCAAAGAGGTTTTGGTGGAAAATATCAAGACCTGGTACAATGGTTACTCCTGGGATGGGGTACACAGGGTGTACAACCCCTTCGGAACCCTCAATTTTCTCGCAGACCAAAGCTTTCAAAATTATTGGTTCGCCACGGGTAGCCCCCAGTTTTTGGTCAAACAAATGCGGCAGTTGGCCTGGTACAATGTCGAAAACGTGGTGGTGAGCAACCTCATTTTTGAGCGTTTTGACTTAGAGCACATCGAACTGATCCCCCTGCTTTTTCAAACCGGCTACCTGACCGTCAAATCAAGGGATGTGATGACGGGCGACTATGAACTGGATTACCCCAACAAAGAGGTGCGCGAAAGCATGTACCAACTCTTAATTGACGATCTGGCTAAAAATCCAAATCGTAGCCATACTGGTCGTACCATCAAAGACTTGAAACAAGCCTTCGAAAACAATAGTCTGAAGCAAGTTCGTGCCATTCTCAATTCCATCCTGGCCGATTTACCTGCCGAAACGTTCGACAAGCAATCGGAGGGTTTGTACCATGGCCTGGTGCACCTGATCTTCAACTACCTCGGCATGTACGCCGACAGTGAAGTGCATTCTGCCCAGGGTCGGGCGGACGCGATTGTGCAAACGGCAACCCATGTATACATTTTCGAATTCAAATTCAATAAAACGGCACAGGAAGCCATCGAACAGATCCATCAACGCAATTATGCCGCCAAATATCAGGCGTCGGGAAAGGTCATTACAGCAGTGGGCGTAAATTTTAATGGTAAAGAAAAACAGATTGATGATTGGTTGGAGGTGGGGATTTAGCGCTTCTTCCAATCCTTCAAAACCGAATCCAGCCGAATGGCATCCACGTTTTTCATCGCTACTTTCCCGTCAGGGCCTACCAAAAAATTGAAAGGGATGCTGTCAATTTTATAGGCATTGACCGCCGCGCTGCTCCAACCTTTTAAATCGGCGACAACTGGCCAGGGAAATTGTGCGTTTTGTAGCGTGTTATTCAACATATCCGGGTCTTCATCCAGCGAAAAAGCCAGCATTTTAAAGCCAGTATATCGGTACTTTAGATACAGAGCTCTTTTTTGCTCCAATTGTGCCAAACAAGGGGCGCAGTAGCTCGACCAAAATTCGAGCAAATAGTATCCCCCCTTCCACTGAGCGGGGCTTTGAGTTAGACCATTTCGATCCACAAAACTGGCGGAGGGCAGGCTATCTCCAATCTCGTATTCTACCTCAAAAAGGGCTAAATAGTCTTTGGTCTTTTGGATAAAGGCAGCCATTTGTGGGTGCTGCTTGAAACGTTTTTCCAGACGGGTAATAAAAGCTTTGTGTCGGCCTCGGTCATTGCCAAAATCCAGTTGCTGCGCAATGAACAATGCCGCTAGCGGACTGGTGGTCGTATCGGCAAACTGAAAATAATTGTCCATCAGTTGTTGCTGCAAAACCGTACTCGCCGCCAGTAAGGAAGACGCGTCGCCAATCTTGTTGTTGATTTTGTTGTTCAAGATGGTCATACTATCCTGGAGTGGATTCTGGACATGCTGCAAATGTTGTAAGGCCAAAGAGCCTTTAGATCCCTTAGTGGTATAGGTTCGGACATCAACCGCATTGATGTTGGTTTGAATTTCAGGTACATCAGCGATGAAATACAAACTGCTGCGCAGGCTGGGAATACTGAGTTGGTACAATGTCTCACTCCAGGGCGATGCATCCTGTAGGGTAAACTGCGCATCGAGCTGGGTATTGCGAAAAGAATCAACCAGTGTGGGAGCCTGGTTATCCACCAGGCGATACAGGTAAAAGGTACCGGGCTGGGCGTTGCGCAGGGAAACCTTAAGTTGGAAGGTTTGGGGTTTGGGGGTACAGGATGAGAAGAGGAGGAGGAAATTCAAAGTGATCAGCCACAGGGTTTTGGGGATGAATGCATTATGGTACGGTAACTTTAGAACCCCAAAACCTGGGTCTATTTTGGCACATTTTAGCATGGCTAAAAGCCCTGCTAGGGGCGAAATATGGGTAGCAAATGGTGATTCTCGATGTTTCCGAAGTCCCGTTAGGGACGGAATGTGGGTATTTTGAGGGCAAAAATACCCACATTCCGTCCCTACGGGACTCTGGAAAACGGGACCGTTGTTTTCTACCCATATCACGCCCCTAGCGGGGCTTCTGTTGCGCGAAAAAACAAAATCCGCTGGTTCTGAATCTAATATTTTCGCACATTTTACCGTAGTTTCAGCCTCCCCTACCCCTAAAGGGCTACGATTAGGACACAGAATTGAGCATTTTTTCATAATCCTGCATTTGTCTCAGCCCCCCCGACTCCTAAAGACAGGGTCGATTGGTTCTAAATTGAGCAGAGTTTTTAACCCCGAAGGGGTGACAGGATTATAGAAAAAATGGCATGAGGATACATTTGAACCCCGAAGGGGTGACATTATTTGACCGTATCCTCGCCGTTTTATTTCATAATACCACCCCTTCGGGGTTTCTCTTAATGAAATAAACACGGTTATTTTGCTATAATCCTGTCACCCCTTCGGGGTTGAAACCAGAACCAATCGACCCTGCCCCTTTCAGGCGTCGGGGGTTCGTAAACGCTGATATTGTTTTGCACTGAATGTACCCTATTTTATTGTATCACAACCCATTCACCTCATTCGCAAAAGCAGCCAAGGTTTTTTCGTCAATGTTCTTTTTAGAGGTCACCAGTTTCACGATGATAGCCTGGTGCTGAGGGAATAGTTTGAGCAATTCATCCCGGGTCATTTTTTCAAACCCCTTTACGCCGATTTCAGCATCGACAAAAAAATACACATTCTCATTGCGGTATTGGGTGGAATAATCTCCATTGAAATTGCGGGCGTAGTCGTTTTTATTCACGGGGAGCGCTTTTGCGGTGCGTAGTCTTAGCAAGGCTATTTTACCGGAGGTACTTCCGCCCATGAGTTGAAAAAAGACCTTATTGGTTTTGTCGATAGCGATGCTTTTTACAAAACGAATCGAGTCGGTGCCATTGAAAATAACAAAGCGACGCACGCTGTTGTTGTCGGCAACGATCATTACATCTTCATCTTCTTTTTTTAGGTACAATTCATTCCTCTCGTAGTCAAAATTGAAGGCATAGCCTTCTTTCACCACTTCACTACCGCGCGAAAGTGCCCAGCCTTTGGCCCATTCTTCTGTTTCAAACCGATCTTTACCTCCTGCAGTTTTGAAGTTCGTTTCACTTGCTTTGGTGTTGGTTGGAGAACTGGCAGCAATGATGAAATCTCGAAATGACCTTGCCTGGGAAAAGCTTGCATGCGAAATCAACACCATAATGAAGAGATAGAATAGATTAAACAGTCTCATTTGGGTATGTTTTAATAGTGTAATAATAGAACGCTAAAATACACAAAAAATTTACGTGCTGTTTTCATTCTCGTACAAATAAAAAGAGCCCATTTGAACCTTACGGCGCTCAAATGGGCTACTTTATTTACAATTAAAAACTTTCAATTAAAGTTTTTTCCAAGTCTCATAAATTTCCCGAGAGTACTGAGCTTGCCCAGAAGAACCACCTGCAT
Organism: Haliscomenobacter sp.; assembly: GCF_040403615.1. Classification (NCBI taxonomy): domain Bacteria; kingdom Pseudomonadati; phylum Bacteroidota; class Saprospiria; order Saprospirales; family Haliscomenobacteraceae; genus Haliscomenobacter; species Haliscomenobacter sp. The sequence goes on from NZ_JBBAKG010000018.1 coordinate 79,297, forward strand.
AGCCATAGTGGAACTTAAAGGTTTTGGTCGCAGCATCGTAGGTATTGGGGAACAATGCGCTGGTAAATCCACCTGGGCCTGGATAGCTAGCATTGCCGACGGGATTTTCCAGGGTCATGAACCCAGCAGAAGGTGCCGCAGGAGTTGATCCCACACTTTCCCAACCAGTAACGCTAGCGGCTACATTGAAGCGGAAACCCCAGCCACCGAGGTCACCAACCTGGCCTTCGCTACGGGTACCAGACACAGTAGATAGGTACTTGGTTGCGCT
>NZ_JBBAKG010000019.1:0-79193 GCF_040403615.1 Haliscomenobacter sp.
TATTTTTTCAGAAATATTAAATCGACCTTTTAACCAAAAAATAATGATGTTGGTATCCAGTAAATAATTCATAACATTTCTATTGGCCTTCCAAGGGTTCTGTTTTCTTCAATTTGGGCGTTCAACTCTTCGGCAGTTTCCGGAAAATCATTCCAACTGCCATTCATGTCATTGATCCATTCATCGTCAGAAATAGCATCAGTTGATTCTGTTTGATAAGAATACATTAGACCCAGTTTTTGGGCAAAAGCTTCCAAAAGTTTGGCATCAGCACTTCTTTCGATTTGAATAATGATCTTTGTCATGTTATTGCTTTGTACAAATATAGACCTAATAATTTTTGAATCAAACAAGCAACTGGGATTGATTTTTCTTGAAGGTTTAAGATACCCATGAAGGTAGAGTCGATTGTTTGTTGTCATTTCATTTTTCCTCAAAAAGCTCTCCACTTTTTTTCTTACCTTCGCCCCCGCAAAAAAATACCTTCTCTACCATGCTAACAGTTAGCGATGTTTCCTTGCAGTACGGCAAGCGCGTTTTATTCAATGAAGTAAACATCAAATTTACCCGTGGCAACTGTTACGGGGTAATTGGTGCCAATGGCGCGGGGAAATCTACGTTTTTGAAAATCCTCTCTGGAGAGATCAACCCCAATCGTGGTTCTATTTCCTTGGAACCCAACAACCGCATGGCGGTTCTCAAGCAGAACCACTTTGAATTTGAGGAAGTAAGTGTGCTCGATACCGTCATGATGGGCCACAAGCAGATGTATGCCATCATGCAAGAAAAAAACGCCATTTACATGGATCCTGACGCTACAGAAGCCGATGGACTCCGTGCAGCAGACCTGGAAAACTTGTATGGTGAAATGGGCGGCTGGACTGCCGAAAGCGATGCTGCCACCCTGCTGAGCAACCTGGGCGTAAAAGAAGATTTGCACTACCGCCTGATGAAAGACATCAGCGGTTCCGAAAAAGTAAAGGTACTTTTGGCCCAAGCCTTGTTTGGCGAGCCAGATATCCTGTTGCTCGACGAACCTACCAACGACCTGGACGCGGAAACCATCACTTGGTTGGCCGACTTCCTGGCAGACTTTAAAAACACCGTAATTGTCGTTTCCCACGACCGTTACTTCCTGGATATGGTGTGTACACACATCTCCGACATCGACTTTCAAAAGATCAACACCTTTACGGGCAACTACTCTTTCTGGTACGAATCCAGTCAGTTGATGCTTCAGCAAGCGGCCAACAAGAACAAGAAAATCGAGCAGAAGCGCCAGGAAATGATGGAATTTATCCAGCGATTCAGCGCCAACGCTTCTAAATCTCGTCAGGCCACTTCGCGCAAAAAAGCCCTGGAAAAACTCAACCTGGAAGAAATCAAACCTTCCAGCCGCAAATATCCCTACATCCATTTCCAAATGGAACGCGAACCTGGCGATCAACTTCTGGCAGTTCGTGACCTAAAAGCGACCGCTTCCGATGGCACACTCCTGTTTTCCAACGTATCGTTTACGGTAAACCAGGGTGAAAAAATCACCGTCTTGAGCCGGGACGCTACCGCGATCACCGCTTTTTACCAAATCCTGGGAGGCAAACAAAAGCCTGATGCGGGGACCATCGAGTTTGGTCAAACCATCACCGTGGGGTACATGCCCAACGAAAACCAGGAGTTTTTCAAAGCGGGCAACGATACCGACTTGATCAACTGGCTGCGCCAATATTCTGAAAACAAAGACGAACAATTTATCCGCAGTTTCCTTGGTCGGATGTTGTTTTCAGGTGAAGAGGTACACAAGCACTCCAGCGTATTGTCGGGAGGAGAAAAGGTGCGTTGCATGCTGGCCAAAGCCATGTTGGGTCACCCCAATTTTGTGCTGATGGACGAACCCACCAACCACCTGGATCTGGAATCCATCACTGCGCTCAACACCGCCATGCAAAACTTCAAGGGCAACCTGATCTTTAGTTCGCATGACCATGCATTGACGGCCTCCGTGGCCAATCGCATCATCGAAATCACCCCTCGGGGCGTTATCGATAGTTTGATGGACTTTGACGAGTACCTGGTTTCGGATAAAATTAGAGCGGATCGGGAGAAGTTGTATAAGTGAGAAAACCTGTTGTCAATTTTTCCATTTGTTGAGTAGTTCCTTGGAAACAATGCTTAGTTTTGGCCAAAACAAACAAAACAAAGCATGGTTTCCTACACACTACATCAATGCCTGAAGCGCTTTTGCGTGATGGTTCTCACAACACTTGTACACTTTCCCATTTTCCTTTCCGCCCAATCCATCCCCCTTCCGGAACATCCACGCCCCGACTTTGAGCGCCCGGACTGGGTCAACCTCAACGGAACCTGGGCTTTCGAGTTTGACAAAAACGACCAGGGCGTAGCCCAAAAATGGATGAATGGGGCGCGCAAGTTCAGCAAAGCCATTCAAGTCCCTTTTCCTTGGGGTGCACCCCTGTCGGGCGTAACGGATGAAGCCGATATTGCCTGGTACCAGCACGAGATCAAAGTACCCGCCGCTTGGAAAGGCAAGCGCACTTTCCTGACCATCGGAGCCAGTGACTGGGAAACGACGGTGTACCTCGATGGCAAAGAACTCGGTAAGCACCAGGGCGGATACACGCCATTTTCTTTTGACCTCACTCCTTTGTTGAAATACGACAGCCCCCAACGCCTCAGCATTCGGGTGGACGACAAGCGCCGCGAGTTTACCCTCTACGGCAAGCAAGGGTATGGCAACGCTAGAGGCATTTGGCAAACCATCTATTTGGATGCCCGGGGCCAAAATTACCTCGACGCCTTGCATTTTTCCCCCGATATCGACAACCAAAAAGTCAGCGTAACGGCCTACTTACCTGCGCCAGCCACCCAGGAATTGCAATTGGAGGTCAAAATAGCGGGCAAAACCAGTACTCAGAAGATTGCCGCTGGCAGCAGCAGCCTCACTTTTGATGTGGCCATTCAGAACCAGCACCTGTGGACTTTGGATGATCCTTACCTCTATGAAGTGGAAGCCCAGCTCAGCGATGGTAAAAATGCGCCAGATGTGTTGAAATCCTACTTTGGCATGCGCAAGATCTCGGTAGTGGACTTGCCTGGTACTGCTTATCCCTACATCGCGCTCAACAACGAACCGATTTACCTGCAACTCACGCTGGATCAATCCTATCATCCTGAAGGTTTTTACACTTTCCCCAGCGATGAATTTATGAAAGAAGAAATTCTGCTGGCGCGGGGCATTGGCCTCAACGGCATTCGCACCCACATCAAGGTGGACATCCCTCGTAAACTGTATTGGGCCGACAAATTGGGCGTTTTGGTCATGTCGGATTTGCCCAACTTTTGGGGCGAACCAGATGCATCTGCCCGCAAGGAATCTGATTATACTCTGCGGGAAATGATCAAGCGGGATTACAACCACCCGGCCATTTTTTCCTGGATCACCTTCAACGAAACCTGGGGCTTGACAACCAAAGTGGAAGAAAATGGCAAGAAACAAAACAAGTACCTCCCCGAAACCCAAAAATGGGTAGTATCGATGTATAAATTGGCCAAACAACTCGATCCTACCCGTTTGGTAGAAGACAACTCCATCTGCTGCGGACGCGGCCACACCGAAACCGATATCAACTCCTGGCACGAATACCTGCCCGGCTGGGCCTGGGAAGAGCACCTCAAAAACATCGACGCCAATACTTTTCCTGGGAGCAAAAACCACATGGAAGCGGGCTATACTCAGGGCCGCCAACCCAACATTAACTCTGAATGTGGCAACGTGTGGGGTTACGACGGCAGCACCGGAGATGTGGATTGGAGTTGGGATTACCACCGCATGATGAACACCTTTCGCAAGTACCCCAAAGTAGCTGGCTGGCTGTACACGGAACACCACGACGTGATCAACGAGTGGAACGGCTACTGGAAATTTGACCGTTCCAACAAGTTTACCGGGCTGGAGGAAATGGCCGACGGCATGTCAATCAAAGACTTACACTCCATGATTTACATCTCAACAGGCAACGAAATCAGCAAAACGGTGCAGCCTGGAGAAAGTGTGAAAATTCCACTTTATGCTTCATTTTACACCAATCGAACCGATCTGGGCAAAACCTTAACCCTGCAAATCAAACTTTCTGGCTACGACGCCCTCGGGCAAAAGAAAACCTGGATGACTACCCAACGCAGTGTGCCTTACACGCCCTGGATGCAAAAACAGCTCGATTCATTGAGGCTGCAATTGCCCAATGAAAAATGCGTAGCCAATTTGTCACTGACCCTCCAGGACGCCCTCGGCAATGACTTGCACCACAACGTGATGAGTTTTGTAGTCGAAACCCCAGCTCCTGCAAGCATGACCTTGCCCAACGGCAAGTTGGCTCAGGTATTGACGGTAGCACCCAAAGATTTCAGTGCAGCCAAGTGGTCGAAAAAACAATGGAATGTGCTGGATGGCCTTAAAGTCAACGGGGCAGGAAGCGGTTTTTTTGAGTACACCTTCAAAATGGCCAAAAAGCCTACCGGCACCGAGTCGGCTACCTTTATTGCAGAATTGGGCGCCAAGCAATTGTTTGTCAAAGACTACGATAAAGCCACCAATGTCAATGTAGACTACATGTTGGGTGGACGCGTAGATCCCAGCTCAAACCCAAATTCCTATCCCATGACCGACGAATACCTCGCTCCCAGTACGGTCAATGTAACGGTCAATGGCATTTTCGCCGGAAGGGTAGACCTGGCCGATGATCCTGCCGACCACCGGGGTGTATTGTCCTGGCATTACCAGCCCAAAGTGCGCAAATTGCAAGAGGCAGGTTCTTATGGTTACCGGGTAGCGGTCAATATCCCTCCTCAGGCACTGAACATCGCCAAAGTAAGTGGTGAATTGATTGTGCGTTTGGAAGTGCAAGAATCGATGCCCGGTGGCTTGGCGGTGTATGGAGATAAATTTGGGCGGTATCCGTTGAACCCGACGGTAGTGTTGGTGAAGGAATAAGGATGCTAAATATAGGTCGCTGATTGGTAAAATAGCCAGTCAGCGATCTTGTATTAAAACTCCACCCTCCGATAAATATCTCCTAAACTCAGTTCAATTCCCAATGATTTTAATGGAACATTACCCTCCAATCCAATAAACTCCTCTTCTTGCCACATGTTGCTGTTAACCTTGTAGAAAGTAAGTACCTCTGGTGCATCCTGTCTTACCAGCACATATTCTTTGAAAGAAGGTAAACTACGGTACTCCAAAAACTTCTGATTTCGGTCGTATTGTTCTGTCGTTTTGGACAAAATTTCAACAATTAGTATAGGGTTGGTGATGGCCTGAGCTTCTTCTTTGGCCACTAAGGGAGTTTCAGTGACCACCAAGGCGTCCGCATAAACGTAAAAGTTGAATTTGGGAAGATAAATTTTTTGATCACTGCCAAATACCTGAAATTGAGGCATATCCTCCAGCGCGTTGTCCAGATATTTACTCAAATTTTGGGCAATACGATTGTGGTTGATGCTACCTCCGGCCATCATTATAAGGTTTCCGTTTCTGAATTCATACCTTTCTCCCTGTTGTTGCTCAAAGATCAAATATTCGGCAACCGTCCAGGTCTTTTTTGCTTCGGCAAATGCAGGCATATGCGTAATTTATGCTGTAAGATAGCCGATTTTAGGATTTGAGGCAAGCCACAATTAGACTTATACTCAAAATCTAGCAAAAATCCTTTCATTTCCCCTATTTTACAACCCAAAACCAAATCAGACCATGACTTACGAAAATCTCCTCCTCTCCGAAGAAAACAACATTCTGATTGTGACCTTCAACCGGGAGAAAGCGCTCAATGCGCTGAATCGACGCACCATGTTGGAGCTCAATCACCTATTTTCCGAGGATGCCCCGGCTCGTACCAATCTGAAAGGCATTGTCCTGACCGGAGCTGGGGATCGGGCTTTTGTAGCGGGTGCCGACATCAAGGAGTTTCTGGAGATGGAAGGCGAAAAAGGCCAGAATATGGCGCAATATGGCCAGGACACCCTTTTCTTGATCGAACGGTTTTCCAAGCCCGTAGTGGCAGCGGTAAATGGATTTGCCCTCGGCGGCGGTTGCGAATTGGCCATGGCCTGTCACCTGCGCGTGGCGGGCGAAAAAGCCCGTTTTGGACAACCCGAAGTCAATCTAGGCATCATCCCCGGATATGGAGGTACCCAGCGCTTGACGCAGTTGGTTGGAAAGGCAAAGTCACTCGAACTCTGTATGACCGGAGAAATGATAGATGCGACCGAAGCGCACCGCTTGGGTTTGGCCAATTACGTGGTTCCTGCCGGCGAAGAAGTCATTATGGCCATCAATTTGATTGAAAAAACCGCCACCAAAGGCCCAATCGCGATAGCCAAGGTAATCGAATCGGTCAATGCCTTTTTTGAAGATGGCGTAGACGGGTTCGCCTATGAAATCAAAGCTTTTGGAGAAACAACTAATACGACCGATTTTAGAGAAGGCGCAACTGCGTTTACAGAAAAAAGAACACCGAAATTTGAAGGGAAATAGTAGGCAGCACCCGATCTTGCATTGCAAGCAAGATCAGGTGCTACCCAAATTTCATAGCATCTCCTTGTATTTTAGGATCTGTTTTTTTATTTTCTCAGCGGCACTCGCGATGGCTTGCTCAAAGGTCTCTTCGGTAGCTTCCGCGAATAGGGTACTCCCAGGTACATCCAGCTGTATCTCCGCAACGCGACTGGGTTTGTGACGCAATGGATTCACGTCATCTTTCAGAAACACTTTTGCACCAAGAATTTGATCATAAAAAGTACTCATTTTGTTTACCTTTTCTTCGATCAATGTTTGAATGTGTTCGAAGACTGGAAATGGAGCTTGAATATCGATTTTCATTTTTAGGGAAATTTATGTAAAAAATTCAGTTATTCACGTTTATTAAACATGAACACGTGTCAAAAGTAAGTGCTGACTTACAACGCACCTTTGACATTTGTTATCGTATTCATTGATCTTCATCATCCCCAGTTTTTGATACCTATGAGAAAGAACTTTACGTTTCTATTGTTGCTTTGCGGATTTGGCCTCCAAGCCCAGGATTTAAGCGGTTTTTGGGTGGGAACGGTTATGCAAAATGGCCGCCCCAATGTATATTCCTATCAACTGGATTTGCAGCAGGATGGAAATACCCTCACCGGCAAAGCGGTTTCCGTAACCGAAGATGGCTCTGCCAAATCTGAATTTACGGTAACTGGAATTTGGCAGGGTGGACGATTGATTCTACAGGAATTGAGTCAAGTAACCACCCCCAAATCAAGTGGTTGGTGCCTCAAGTATGCTACCCTGCTATTGGGTACTACCGGAGAGGGAATTTGGACGCTGAAAGGCGACTGGATCGCTGACAATTGCTCGCCTGGTACCATGCGGCTGGTCAAGGAATCTGAGGCTACTCAACTCGATGCTGGCGACGATGTGTTTGTACCAGAAGGAATCTGGACTGGTCACCTTTCACAAACCGATCGGGCTTATGAGTTTTATTACGAACTCAATCTTCAGCCCGAAGGCAAGGGATTCGCCAGAATCATGTCTGAAGAGAATGGAGGCAGCGCCAAGCATTCTCTGGAATGGAAACTCAATGACGCCAGAGATTCATTGATCGTTCAGGAAATGAAAATTTTGGAGAAAACCGACCCCAATTGGCGCTGGTGCATCAAGTCCTTGCGGTTTGGATTGGATCAAAACGAAAATCGGTTCGGGTTCAACGGCACCTGGGCGGGCAGAATAGAAGCCACCGAAACCCAACGGGCAGGAGCCTGCGCCCCAGGGCAAGTATACGTGGAAAAACCGATTTTGAACAACGATGAAAAGTCGAAAATCCGCAATCTCCAAACCCAAACCGGACTAGGGGAGCATGCCCGAAAGCTGAAATTGCAGCGCACCATTCAAGTCAATGCCACGGATTTGACCATCAGTGTGTGGGACAATGGTACCGAGGATGGAGACATCGTTACGGTATTTTTTAATGGCCGTCGCTTGGCCAATCAGCAACGCATCTCCAAAAATAAATTGACCTACAAAGTAAAACTCAACGGCACTGACAATTTTTTGATGGTGCAAGCCGATGATTTGGGCACCATCAAACCCAATACAGTAGCGGTTTCTATCCACGATGGCGAAACGGAACAAACGCTAGTCATCAGCTCGGATCTGGAAGAAAATGGCGCAGTGCTGATTCGAAAAATTGAGTATTAGTGAGCGGTCAGCCTTCAGCAATCAGCTTTCAGCGATCAGCAGTGAGCGATCAGCTTTCAGCAAAATGTGCTGATAGCTGATTGCTGACTGCTGATTGCTGACCGCTGATTAATGCCCCGCCTTCAACGCAACATCTCGGTCAAAATCCAATCCCTGATGCTTCAGGATGGTTTGTACGCGAGCGCCGAAGAAGAAAAGATAAGCAAAACATGCCAATGGCACGATATAAGACAGTTTGATGCCAATCGAAGGAACATCTGATAAGCTGCCTTGAATAACCGGGATTACCGCTCCGCCAAGGATCATCATAATCAGGTAGGCAGAACCCTGGTTGGTGTATTTGCCCAAACCAGCCGTAGCCAACGAGAAAATACAAGGCCACAATACTGAGCAGAAAAGGCCGCCACTGATAAAGGCAAACAACGCTATCTTTCCGGTAGTGAAGATGCCAATCAACATCGCCGCGCCGCCCAAAAGGGAGTACAGCAACATGGTGCGAATGGGCTTTTCCTGAGAGGCAAAATAGGCCGCGATCATCACCAACACACAGAGTGCATAAGTAAACAATGGGGATACATCCGAACCACGCAATGCGTTTACAAACAGCACTACACCAAAGGCCAGGAAAGGCGTAACGATGGTCAGCAGAATTTTGATGCCAGGTTTGAACTTGAAGTTGGCCAATGCAGCTGTCCAGCGACCCATCATCATACTGCCCCAAAACAAGGAGATGTATTCAGATATCTGAGAAGAATCCAGGTTTTGGGTGATTTTCAAGTACTCTCCCAGGTTGCTACCGATGGTTACTTCCGCACCTACGTAGCAAAAAATGGCAATCATGCCCAATACCAATTGAGGATATTTCAGTACTCCTGTTCCAATCTCGACCTCTTCATCATTGGTAATGGTGGGCAACTTGGAAAAACGGAAAAACACTGCAAACAACAAGAAGATCACGCCGATGACCAAAAACGGAATTTTTACCGCTTCGATGCCGACACCTTTGGCTGCCGCTTCGCCTACTGATCCAAAAATCACATAGCTGATCAACACCGGACCAATGGTGGTACCCAGGTTGTTGACAGCGCCACCCAGATTGATGCGTTGTGCGCCAGTAGCCGGATCACCCAGGGCAATCATAAAAGGTTGGGTAGAAGTTTGTTGCAATGAAAATCCCAAACCCACTACAAACAATCCTGCCAGCAGCAAAGGAAAGGATTGTAGAGAAGCCGCAGGTATAAACAGCAACGTACCGATAGCAGAGATGATAAATCCATACATGATCCCCTGACGGTAACCAATGCGGTTGAGAATATCTCCTTTTAAGGCCGCAGAGACCAGAAAATAAAGGATAGAGCCTACAAAATAGGCTGCATAAAATGCAAAGTCTACCAATTGTGACTGCCATTGCAACAGGTTAAATGTTTCCTTAAACATCGGAATCAAAATCCCATTGGAGGCAGCGATGAAACCCCAGAAAAACCAAACGGTCATCAGGGTGTATAACGCAGTACGGTTGTTCATTGTGGTGTTATTTTTTTGACCAATAATCCAATACCAAAACTTTGTCTAAGTGGGGCTTGAGTACTTCTACAAAAGCTTGGTGGGCAGGGTGTGGCAAGTAAACCTCCCGATCCTTCTCCGAAGCAAAACTTACAAAAAACAGGTGCGTAAAACCTTGATTGAGGTTTTCGGGACTGTTGTTGGTTCCCCACTCAAAGCTTTTGATTTCTTTAATCTGTTGGGGCAGCGCCCGAAAGGCATCCTCTACCTGTTTCACCTCAGCTGGACTACTGGAATCCTTGAATTTGAACAATACGGCGTGACGTAGGAGCATTTTTTTTCCCGAATTAGGTGTTTGGGCCTGCACTGCAACAGTGAAGCCACAAAGTAACAAGGCGATCGTAAGAAGTGTAAGTTTCATGCAATAAATTTTACTCAAAGCAACAATTATTTGGTTGCTGTGCTAAAAAAAGGTGATTTGTATCGTCATTTAAAGCATCGACATCGGACTGGGTATCACCCGATAGTCTTCGTTAAAGGTAGCCATAAATGCCATATCTGCTTCCGAAATGACAAAATCAAAGACATTGAAATTTTCCTGTAAGCGTATTGGGTTGGCTGACTTGGGAATGGTAGAAACACCCAATTGCAATGCCCAGCGCAGAATGATTTGTGCCGGAGACTTACCGTACTTTTGAGCCAATCCGATGAGTTTAGGGTCCTGAAATTTTTCTCCGCGTACCAGCGGGGTATAGGCTTGCAGTATGATTCCCTCAGTTTGGCAGCGTTGCAGCAAATCCTTTAAAAATAAATAAGGACTAAATTCAACCTGGTTGACTACGGGCACAAAATTTGCATTGGGCAATAACTCATCCAAAAATGGAATCAGGTAATTGGCCACACCAATGGCGCGCACTTGCTTCTCAGCGTACAAGCGTTCCAGTGCTTTCCAGGTATCCTGGCGCTGGTTTTTGATGGGCCAATGTATCAGGTAAAGATCGATGTAATCACAGTTGAGCTTCTTTTGACTGACTTCAAAAGCCCGCAGCGTAGAATCGTAACCCTGATCGATGTCATTGACCTTGGTGGTTACAAAAAGCTCACTGCGTGGTATTCCAGCCTGTCGAATGGCATTGCCAACTTCAACTTCATTGCCATACATCGCCGCAGTATCGATCAGGCGGTAGCCGATTTCGATGGCCTGGTGAATGGCCGTTTCGGCTTCCGCATTGTACATATCATAAACGCCCAAGCCCAACAACGGCATGCGAATGCCGTTGTTGAGCCCAGCGTAAAAGTCACCATACGTTTGTGGGTGCATAATATCTATTGCCATTTTTCTAAGCCCAGCAATTTTTTTCCGAGTGGACTCAACTCGGCAGTAGAGTAACGGGTTTGTTCCCATTTGCGCGGATCTCCAGGGAATGCGTAGCCCTCAGGAGCAACCCGGTCGCGCCATGAGGTGATGCGCCAATCCAGCAACGGCTGATCTCCTTCCTGAGCAGGCATCATGGAGATGTATTGGGCAATGCGCACTTTGTTTTGACTCAGATTGGGACGAATGCCATGTGCGAGACTAGAGTTGAAAATCAACAAATCGCCTGCTTCCATTTTTACTTTCACCAATTCAAAACCCGTAATGTCCGGTTTGAAATGATCGCGGTCTTCGGGCTGGGTGAGCTTCCAGGTGTCGTAAGTGCGAAAGAGCTCAGGTACACACTGGAAGCCGCCCATGTTTTCGTCGGTCTGGTCTACCAATGCCAATACCCCCTGTACATTTTGCGGCTTGGTTTCAGGATCGTAATCCCAGTGGATAAAGCCTTTGAACGGATGATCCGGGCGAGAAGGAAAATTCAAATTGGCGCGGTCTATGGTCACCCAAAGTTTTTCGCTGCCCCAAATGTCTACAAATGCATTGTACAAACGCTCTGACTGGCGGTTTTCCCAGAGGTATTGGTGGTTGTAAATTTCCACCATTCCGCTATTGGTCAACTCTTTCATGCGCATTTCTGCGCGTGGCGGAGCATACCAGGTTTCAGGGTCTTGAGGGTCTTTTTCTTCAAACTCCCATAGCAGGGCAGCTGTTTTGGCACAGTTTTCTTTGGAGACCGCACCCTTGATTACGATGTAGCCATTGTGCGCCCAAAACTGCCAGTCTTCTTCAGAAAGTACCCGCAATGGCTGGCCATTGGAGCGGTCACTCAACTTGGCTTGGCTACTTTTGGCCGTAGAGGGGTTGCCAGGAATATCATTGTGGTCGTGGTCAAACTTTGGTACCATCGTTGGAACCATAGCTGGTGTCATGGTGGGCGTTTCAGGTTGCATCGCTTTTGATTTAGAGGTGAAAAAGAATGAATCGGAACGGATACAAAACTAAGACCGATTTTTTCTTCCAGCTACACCTCTATTTGCATTTTTTTGTTCTCCATTTGCACCAATGACCCCAAATATTGATGTTCAACAACAACAATGGACAAAATTACTGAATTTTGGAACTGGCGATTGAATCAGAGGTCATGGTATTCATAAATGTGGTCCAATTTTGAACCAGGAGCCAGATCTATAATGGGTTTGAGTATGCCGTTGTTCAAGCCATAAACCCATCCATGCAGGTGGGGTGCTTGACGATCTTTCCACGCTTTTTGGACAATAGAGGTTTTGGCCAGGTTGTATACTTGCTCTTCTACGTTCAATTCTACCAATCGATTCACTTGCTCTTCCTCATTTTCAATGGCACTCAGTTCTTCTTCATGGATGCGGTAAACATCCTTGATGTTGCGAACCCACTTGTTGATGATGCCCAGATTGGTATGGCTGATGGCTGCTTTGACTCCGCCACACCCGTAATGTCCGCACACAATGATGTGTTTTACCTTCAAGTGTACAACCGCGTATTCCAAAACACTCAGCAAATTGAGGTCGGTATGCACGACCATGTTTGCGATATTGCGCTGAACAAAAATTTCACCGGGATCTGTCCCGGTAATTTCATTGGCAGGCACTCGGCTATCGCTGCATCCAATCCACAGAAAATCGGGAGTCTGGATTTGCGCTAAATGTTTGAAATAATTCGGATCATCTTTGATCTTTTCACGTGCCCAAGCTTTGTTCTCCAACAACAGTTTTTCAAAAGCCTTCATAGTTATTGCATTACCCGGTTAACCGGATCGTTAAAAAATTCTTTGTTGTCTCCTGATTTACGTTTGATGTAGATGCGCACATTGCGCAATTCGGCATTGATGATAAAATCGTTGATCAAATCAACAATGTCTTGATCAATAAAATTTGACTTGGAAGCATCGATCAATACCGCCTGATTGTTTGGGATTTTTTCCAATGTGGTTTTAAGGTAGCCTTTGTTCAAAAAAGACACATCCTTGCCAAAACGGATCAAATACCGATGTTCATCTTTAATTATCAAGATTGAAGCGCGGAAGTTGCTGCGCAAAATGAAATACAATCCTACGGTGATGCCTACACAAATACCGATCAGCAAATCAGTAAATAAGATCGCTACCACTGTGATGATAAATGGCAAAAATTGATTCAGTCCTTTCTCCCAATATGCTTTAAAAATGGAAATTTTGGCCAATTTATACCCTGTGAAAATCAAAATCCCGGCCAGTGCGGCTTTGGGGATAAGGTTGAGGATACCGGGAATGAACAACACCGAAAGCAAGATTAGAAACCCATGCAAAATCGTAGAGAACTTACTCTTGGCCCCAGAACTTACGTTGGCACTGCTTCGCACAATAACCGAGGTGACTGGTAGCCCACCTAGCAAACCGGATATCAGGTTGCCTACTCCCTGGGCTTTCAATTCGCGGTTGGTTGGCGACAGGCGTTTTTCGGGATCCAGCTTATCGATGGCTTCTAAACTCAGCAAGGTCTCCAAACTGGCTACAATTGCCAAGGTAAGACCCGTAATCCATACTTGTTTATTCCATATCCCGCTCCAATCCGGGCGATGGAGTTGTGAAAAAAAATCTACCGGATTTTTAGTGATGGGGAGGGTGACGACATGGTCTCCATTCAAAAACAAGCGGGAATCAATGCTTTGAAAATAGGCATTGATAAGCGATCCTACCAACACCACAATGAGTGGGCCAGGAATCAACTGAAAGATTCGATTTTGCTTGAAAAACTTCAATTCAAAAACTACCAGTATCAGTAAAGAGACAACCCCGATAATGATTGCAACCGGAGCAAGATGATTTAATGCGGTGAAAATCTCAGAAAAGGTGTTGCCACCATCAATCTGGAAAAAAGACTCGTCTCCTTCAGGGTCGGTATCAAAGCCCACAAGGTGAGGCAATTGTTTGAGGATCAAAATCAAACCAATGGCAGCCAGCATCCCTTTGATTACCGCATTGGGTATAAAGTCTCCGATTAGTCCAGCTTTGAGGTAGCCCAATATGATCTGGAGAATACCTGCGATAATGACACTGAGGAGAAAGATTTCAAAAGTCGGAAGCTCTGTCAGTGCGCTGGCTACAATGGCGGTCAAGCCAGCTGCAGGGCCACTTACGCTCAATTGCGAGCCACTGAGGAAGCCTATCACAATACCCCCAACTATTCCGGACACAATACCGCTGATCAACGGTGCTCCTGAGGCGAGTGCTACTCCAAGGCACAAGGGAAGAGCTACTAAAAAAACGACGATAGATGCAGATATATCGCTTCCTGCATTGGAGAGAATCCGGTTCATTCATTCATACTTTTATACTTGCGCCAAGATGAAGCAAGCACTTATTTGGGTGTAAAATCAAACCATTTCAGAATTGGTAAATATCCTGGAAAGAAATTTGATTCACAAAATTATTGACAAGTTTCGCTATTTTTTCTCAATAGTATAACTATTTTTTTTAAAAAATTAATTCACCATCTTACTGTTTCTAAAGACCAGAAAACAAAACAGTGCCTGAACCACTGCTGCAATAAGCAAACCCACCGAAAAAATCCCAATTCCCCAGGATTTGGCCAAGTAGCCCATTGCGAAATTCGTCAACAAATTGCCAACCAAAGAAATGACCAAAATGATTCCGATGGCGGTGCCGCTGTTTTTGCTGTACAAAGAACTGCTCATTCCAAACATGACTGGAAACCCCAACGCCAACCCAAAGCCGATCAGCACCAACCCAAAGATGACCCAATTCAATCCAGGCATCCAACCCAGTACAATCGCCCCTACTATCAAAAATCCCATCCCAAAGCCAAGCATCCGCGAGGCAGGTATTTTGCTGAACACACTTCCGGTCAGCAAACGCATCACACTCATGCCCGCCACATAGGTAGAAAGCGCAAACAGTGTCCAACGGCCATTGACCTGCAAGGTATCGAGCAAAAAAGTAGTTGTCCAATTGTTGATCAAAGCCTCACATGCACTTTGCCAAAAAAGAAAAAAGCCAATCATCAACAGCAAAGGATCTTTGAGCATTTGACCCAATTGGGCCATTGAAATGCCCTCGTTGTGTTTGGCTGCCGGGAATTGTAGCCCAAAGTAGGCCAGGGAAAGCAAAAAAGTAAGCCCTCCGATTGCGGTAACAATGCTTTCAAATGCCACCAAATCGCGCAGCAATCCCAGTACAAAGGGCATCGTCAGGGCGCCCAATCCAAAAAATACACTGAACAGGGCTAGGCTAGCTCCTTTGTTTTCTGTGCTGATGTCGGCTACCAGGGCACTGGTTGCGCCATTGATCGCTCCGCCGCCAATGCCGATCAGCAAAATGCAGATTTGAATCAACCAAATGGAATTGGCCAATCCAATACCCGCAAAACCCAAGGCCAGGAGGATACTACAAATGGCCAACAGCAACTTGTAACCAAAGCGATCGGTAATAGGCCCAAAACCCAATGAACCGCATAAAATACCCACAGGAAAGAGTGAAAATAACCCTCCAATTTGGAGTTCGTCCAGGTTGAATTTGGACCTTAAATCGGGGGCAATGGAGCCTAAAGTGATGGCACCCACTCCAAAAAGGAAAAGCCCTGCGCAGGCAGAAGCAAAGACCAACTTGCGATTGTACATTATTGCTTTGATTTCGGTTCGTTAATGGTGATGCAATGAATGCCCCCACCGCCGAAATTTACAGCCAAGGCGTCAATTGGTATAATTTTTTTCTGAGGAAAAACGGAGCGGAGAATAGCCTGAGCCTGTGCATCCCGCCTTTTTACCTCCGGATCACCCCCTTTTTTGTAATAACTGGGCATTAATACACAGTCATTGGCAATCAAAAAATTGAGGTAACTGGCCGCAGCAATGCCCAAAACCGGCTTGCCAACCGGAAATTTTGACCCATCTTCGTAGTTGAGGGTACTGATGAGGTCGTAGGTTCCATCTCCCGGGCGCAGAGTATCTACGATCAACTTGGGCAAAGGCATCGGAATGATGCAAAAAGGTTGTCCATCCTGATCACGGGCACGGCGCAAAATGCGCAGGTTCTCGCTCATCCGGCGGTGGTTTTCGCGCCCGATGGGCTCTGCCAGATCCATGGAATCGACCTGAGCCAACAAGATGGTATGGGCATCTACAAAGCGCGCCATCTCGTCGACGTGGCCATTGGTGGTGAGCAGATTGTACAATTTTTCACCATGAGCGCCTTCGAGTGTACCGCGATGGGTGTGGTCGTCTTCATGCAAGCCCTCTTTGAGCCAAATTACCTTTTTGATGCCCAGTACCCGCTGGTATTCTTTTTCGATTTGAGCCAAACTCAGCTTGGGATTGCGTCCTCGTTCCACCGTTTCGGTGAGCATCAACACTCCCTTCCCGTTTACTTCATGGTTGCCTCCTTCAGTGACCAAGGGGGTTGAAATGATGGGCAGTTTCATCAATTTTGCCACTCTTTCGTCCAGGGTTTCGTCCATCTTTACCACTGCATCTTGCAGGCTGCCCGTGCCCCAGGCATTGAAATTAAAATCGGCCATAGCGAGTTGTCCAGCCTGGTTCAGCACAAAAGAAGGCCCCATGTCCCTTGCCCAAAATTCCTGATAAGGCAATTTGAAAATGCTGACTTGCTGTTTTTCCAATAAATCGGGTCGGATTTTCTGCCGGGCATATTGATACACCGAATCATTGGCCACTATCAACTTGACTTTCACGTGCGGCACCAGGGCATTGATGATGTCAAGCGTAGCCTGCTCATTGGGCAGGTCGGCCCGGTGGTTGTAGTTGGACCACAATAGCCAGATGGCTTCACTGGGTTCAAACTCTGCGGCTTGATGGTAGTGCGAAACCTGCTCAGATGGCTTGGCCTGCTGGCAAGCCTCAAAGGCGAAGAGTGCAATAAGAAAGATGAACTTTTGCATGGCGAATTTTGCGAAAAATACATTATTGTGAGGATAAGTTGTTAGATGCGAATGACGAACAGTTTGCCCATCAATCGCATCATTGGGTACTCAATTCACATACCCTGGATTTTGCTTCAAACCAGTATTAACGGTCAGTTCGCGGTTCGGAATGGGCATGATCCCGTGAAATTCGTCTACGCCCAGTACCGCCTTGATTTGTTGGGTTCGGGCCAGGTCAAAATAGCGGTGGCCTTCAAAATTGAATTCAGCCCGCCGTTCACCCAGGATGGCTTGGCGGTAAGCTGCATCGTTGGGCAATTCAGCCGGACTTATCGCGGCCAAGCCTCTTTGGGTACGGAGCGTATTCAGGTCTGCCAGGCCATTGCTTCGGCCTAGTGCCTCCGCCCGGATCAGGTACATTTCAGCCAGGCGCAACACATACGCCGGATTGTCGCGGGATTCTTCCCCTCGGTATTTTTGGGTACGCCCATTGGGTATGATCGTGGGGTCATTTTCGCCGGGGTCAAAATTCAGCAAGTTGCTGCGTACATCGCCCGGACGGGCAGCAAAAAAATCTTGCAAGTCTTTGGCTGCCAGGTAACTTAATTCTGACCGAATGGCATCGTCCCGACTATAGGTTGCACCATTGTAACCACTGCGGTTTTGATTGTCGAAGGCCAGTTCAAAAATAGATTCTGCACTGAGTCGGGTTTGAAATACCTCTCCGTAAGCATCGGCACTTAGCAGGGCGAAATCTCTGGAATCAATTACCTTGCTTGCAAAAGTTGTAGCTTTACTCAGATCCTTGCGGTACAGGTATACCCTGGCCAGCAGCGCGTTGACTGTGTTTAGGTTCACAAACTGGATGTCTTTTTCATTGGCATCCAGTTGGGTTGCTGCTTTGGTCAATTCATCGATGATGAACTGATAAGTGGCAGCAACGGTTGCGCGATTGGGACGATCGGTAATACTTTGTACCGATTGGATGAGGGGAATGCCAAAAGCTGAATTGTTGTTCCAGTGTTCGCCAAAGTAACGCAACAAATCAAAATGCGCCATTGCCCGAATTGCCCGTGCCTGTCCTTCCAACTGATTCTTTTGCTCAGTTGTCAAGTCCGTAACTTGTTTTAAACCCTCCAGGAGGTAATTGGAATTGGCAATGACCCGGAAGATGGCAGTCCAGATGTCGCCAGTAATGACGTTGGCTCCCGTTACTGCCCGATCGCCCAATTGCGTCAGCGACAAGCTTTGGTAGCCACCTGTTACCCCGTTGTCGGTATGCCCCTCACTGGCCAGGAGGTACGATTCTCCGTAATAGCCAGGCTGCTGCATGGCACTGTAGAGTCCCAATACCGCCGCTTCAGCACTTGCCGCATCGTTGATGGCTTCATCGGCGGCAATGTTGTTGGGTGAACTTTCATCCAGAAATTGACAAGAGCTTGCCAACATCAATAAAGATATAAAGAAGAGTATGCTGATTTTTTTCATGGTTTGCTTTTTTTCCTGATCAAAACTTCAAATTGGCGCCCAGCAAAATGGTACGGGCGGATGGATAGGCACCATAGTCGACTCCTGCGGTGCGATCGGCCAGACCTCCATTGGAAGAAACTTCGGGATCAAAACCTTTGTATTTGGAGAAAATCAGCAGGTTTTGGCCTTCTGCATACACCCGCAGGCCTTTGAATTTGCCAACTTTAGGGAAAGTGTAGCCCAAATTCACGTTTTGGACCTTGACAAAAGCGCCATCTTCTACCATTTGCGAAGAATTCAGCGCCAAATTCAAGTTGATGAAAGAGGCACGTCCGTATTCGGCTTGATCACCAGGTTTGCGCCAGCGGTTGCGCACATTGGTGGTATTGTTGGCGTAAATGGAGCTCAGGCCTCCGTCGTTGCTCCAACCCAGGTTTTCAGTTGTACCCCGAATGAGGTTGTACACCTTGTTGCCTACCGAAAAGCGCGTGAAAATACTCAGATCGAAACGACCAAAGTTGAAGGTATTGGTCAGACCTCCGAATAAATCGGGCATGGCTTTACCGATGATTTGAGCATCGTCGTAGTCGATGATGCCATCACCATTGGTATCTTCAAACTGCACATCTCCAGTTTGTGGGTCTACACCAGTATAGCGCAAACCGATGAAAGACCCCAAGGGTTGGCCAACTTGCAGGATATGGGTAGCTTCGAGATCGTCATAAGCATTGAGGTATACGCCGTCGCTGGTCAGGCTTTTGATCTCGTTGTGAATCCAGGTGGTATTGAAATTGATGTTCCAGCGCAGTTTTTCTGAACGCAGCACTGCCGCGTTGAGGTTGAACTCCAGTCCCAGGTTTTGTACTTCGCCGCCGTTGCGGGTAACGGTAGAGAAACCAGTGGTAGCAGGGATGATGTCCTGACTTAAAAGGCGAGATTTAACGGAATTGAAAAACTCAACTGATCCATTGAAACGCCCACCATTGATTTCGTAATCCAGTCCCAGGTTGAACATGCGGTTGGTTTGCCAGCTCAATTTCGGGTCGGCCAAATTACGCAATTGAATGCCTGCTCGCCCGGCGTACCGAGATGCGGTATAAAAGGTAACGTTTTCAAAATCGCCAATTTCCTGGTCACCAGTCAGCCCGTAGCTTACCCGTACTTTCAAATCACTGAAGACTTGTTTAAGCCCGTTGAAAAACTTTTCACTGGTCATGCGCCAAGCCACAGCACCCGATGGAAAAAAGCCAAACCGGTTGTCTTTGGAAAAGCGGGACGAACCATCGGCCCGAGCGGTGAGGGTAAACAAGAAACGGTTTTTATAGTCGTAATTGATTCGACTCAAAAACGATAGAATCGAGAAGGAAGTCCCTTCTGAAGTTGCCCGAATGATGTTGGCCGCACTCGACAAGCGCTCCAGTTTTCCGGGAGGAAAACCTTGGCCAGTAGCACCCGCGCGTTCAATCAGGGTACGTTGCAGGGTAACGCCACCCAGCACGCTGAAGGTACTCTTTCCAGTAGCATGGGTGTAATTGAGGGTGTTTTCATTCAGCCAGGTCGTGTTGCGAAAATTGCCCTCAAACGCTTCTCCCCCAAACGCTTCTGCATCGGCGGTAAGCGGGGATTTGAACTGATTGTCGAACATGAAACTGACATCTCCCGACCAGGCAGTGCGCAGGCTCAGTTTGCTGCTGAGTTTGTACTCTCCATAAATGGTACCCAGGGCGCGGAATCCATTCGTGAAGGCACGGATTTCTTTGGCAGATTTTACCGGATTGTCGGACAGCCAGTTGGCCTGATAATCTTCAAAGCTTGCATAGGTACCGTCGTCTTCATATACAGGCATCAGGGGGGAGGCACCCAGTGCATTGGTGATGATGCCGGTATAGGTATTGTCGTTGAAACTGCGGCGGTTGCGGGTCACCGAGGTATTGAGGGTTACACCCACATTGAACCGACTGTTGATGGTCTGGTCCAGGTTGAGGCGAAAATTGAAGCGCTTGTAAAAGTTTTCAATGATCACCCCTTGCTGATCAAAATAGCCCAAACTGGTGAAATAGCGGGTTTTGTCATTGCCCGCCCGGAAAGACAGTTCGTAGTTGCGGATGGGGGCAGTGCGCGAAACCTCATCGAGCCAGTTGGTATTTTGACCGGTTGAAAGGTCAAAGTTTTCCAAAGGATCGGTCAAAACTGAGGGATCAAAATCGGCACCAAAGGCATTGGGATCTCGCTCATAAACAGCCAGATCGTTTTTGCGGGCTTCTTCGATCAAATCGACCATTTCGCCAGAATTCATAAATTCAATTGGGCGAGCAATGCTTTGCAGCCCGGTGTATACATTGAAATTGGCCTCTTGTGCGCCTTTTTTGCCGCGTTTAGTGGTCACCAGAATGACCCCATTGGCCGCTCTGGCACCATAAATCGACGCGGCAGAAGCATCTTTTAGTACTTCAATGGACTCGATGTCGTTGGGGTTAATGTCGGAAATAGAACTGAGGGACTGGCCCGAGCCCACGTTTTGTCCTTGCAGGTTGAAGGAGGTAGACAGTGCCGAGTTGTTCTCGCTGAGTAAGGGAATGCCGTCCACGACATACAAAGGAGCATTGTTGCCCCGCACGTTGACCAAAAGCCCTGCCCCGGGAGTTCCCGAGGTACTCATCACATTGAGTCCGGCTACGCGCCCTTGCATGCTATTGGCCAAATTGGATACGGGCTGATCCTTGATCTCGCTGGCATTGATGGATGAAATGGCGCCAGTGATCTGACTTTTGCGTTGAGAGCCATAACCCACCACTACCACTTCATCGAGGCGTTGATTTTCTGCCTCCAGGGTGATGTCCAGTTGGGTTTGGTTCCCAACTACTACCTCTAGTTGTTTAAATCCGGTATAGGACACTTCGAGTGTGGTATTGGGGCGAACTTCCATGGAAAAATCGCCGCTAAAGTCGGTTACTGTTCCTTTGGTGGTTCCTTTAATCAAAATGGTAGCGCCAATCAGTGGTTCTTGGTTGGTGTCGCTTACTTTCCCTTTGATGGTGGTTTGGGCGCTCAACAAACCAAAAGGAATGAAGGCCCAAATCCAGAGGAGTACATTCTTAAGTCGCTGTTTTTGCATATTTGTGGTATTTCAGTATTAATTCTTCAATTTCTGGACGACTTGCTCCGCTGCAACCCGACCTGAGTACGCGCCCCCATTCATATACCCCTGAAAAATCACACTGCAATGCTCACCAGCAAAGTAGATATTGCCCTCGGGTTCTTTCTCCACGCCCCCAAACGCCGACCATTGCCCCGTTTTATAAGCCGTGTAGGATCCCAGATTGAACAGGTAGGTTTCCCAGGAGAATTTGTGCAGTTTGCCATTGGTCGCTGCTTTGAAGCCGGGCCAGAGGGTTTCAAGGCCGGGCAGGTATTTTTCCCGGATTTCCTCCATGCTCAACTGTGCCGCATCATGCCCGATATTGCCGCCGCCGAATACAGTGAGGCTGGCCAAATCGCCCGCTTGCAAGCGACTGCTGTCCCAACCGCTGTATGCTGGAAAATCGGTATTGAAACCACCGTGTGAGCCGTGCTTGCGCCAGATCCGCTCGTTGAGGCCAAACAAGATTTTACCGCCATTGCCGTAGCCCAATTCTCGAATGCATTGGCCTTTGGCTGGCGTCCAGCTGAATCCCGTGGTTTTTACTTCCCGCAATTTGGTGAAGGGTAGAGTGAGGATCAGTTGATCTGCCTGAACGGTTTTGAATTTTCCCAGGTGTTCAAACACTGCGGAATACTTGCCTTTGGGGTGTTTGATGATTTCGGTTAAGGCGTAACCCAGGCTGATTTGAGCTTCCATTGTTTTGCCCATGGCATCGGTCAGCGCCTGACTGCCCCCCTGGATTTTGAAGATTTCGGTCAAATCTTCCTGCTCTGCGGGTTCCTCCCCTGGCTCTGGCAATCCCAGTAACAAAAACAAATTAATCGCCGACTGCTCCGATGCATCCATGGTGTAGTACCCCGACATGTTGCTGTGGTAAAATTTTTTCAGCCATCCCTGCATGCCAATGCTGTCGAGGTATTCGGGAATGGACAATTGGTCAATGTCTTTCCAGCTTGCGCAATCACGGTAGGAAAGCTGCTCCAGATCCTGGGGCAATTGCTCTAGACTTGCCCGAAATTTGGGAATAAAGGGACGAATGGCTTCGGTCAGCTCTTCGTCGCTGCGGTTGTAACCATCAAAATAGAGGGATTCCTGCAATTGAGAATCGTCTTTGCGGAGGTCGTATATGTCCAGATGGTAAGCTTTGGCCAGATCCAGCATGTCGGTATGATTGGCATCGATGAATTCACCGCCCACTTCGGTGGTCAGGCCGGGGCCAAAAAAATTGCGCAGCGTCATCATGCGCCCGCCGTAGCGGTTGGATGCTTCGTAAATGGGGGCATTGATACCTGCTTTTTTCAAATGATGGGCTGCACTCAGCCCCGCAATACCAGCGCCTACAATGATGGTTTTGGATTTGGACAGAGAAGCTGGCAGTAGCGATTGCCCCATGAACACTCCGGCAGACAAGCCTGCGAATTGTCGCATGAATGATCTGCGAAGGTGGTAGTATTCAGGGTCGGCACGGCGTAAAGCATTGCTAAAGCTGCGCTGAAGCATTTTGGTCAGGTGTGGTTTCATTTACGGCAGTTAGTGTAATAGAGATATTGTGTCAAATGCCCTCTGCCACTAAAAATATAAAATCTTTTTTCTCAAGGGAAATAAAATTGAAAAAGGGTTGCAAAAGTGAAACTCACCTTTGCAACCCTGCAACCTATTTTTCAACAAATATCAAATTCCTTATGGCATGATTTTTTGTCCATCAAAACTAAAGCCTGAGGCGATAAGCTTGACCTGGGTTACTTTACCCTGGGTGTCTCGTACAAACTGAATGGTAGCTTGTCCAGCCGCATCAAACTTGTCCGGTTCTGGCAAAGCGGTAATTTCCCCAGATTGATCGCCCGCGGTAATCTGTAGTTTGCCTTCTTTTACACTGATTTCGATGTTTTCGAACGGCAAGCCAGTCATTTTGTATTTGCCAGCATACTGATCCAGTGCATTGCCCGCAGCAGGTGCCGCAATGGTTTTGGTTGCAGCAGCAGGAGTGAGTTCCGCATTGTAACTCAACCCCAGAATTACAAACAAGGCTTTCCCCACTTCTGCTTTAGGGTTTTTGGCTACCAAGTACAAGTCGTGAACTCCGCTAGTCGGCGTAATCTTAACGGCCAATGGTGGGGGGGGAGCAAATCCAGAGCTTGACGCTTCGCCTGTTCCAATGTTCGTTGAAGTTCCCAACAAGGCACCCGTTGGACTGTCCAGGTGAATTTCGATGAATCCTCCGGCAGCGTTCATTTGCACTGGAGCAGAGGCGCGCACGCTAATTTCGACGATTCCGGTCAGGTCAACTTGTTTAAAACCTACATGAGCGCCGCTTTCTTGCACGATGGCCAGGTTATTGCCGCCAAATTTCATTTTCATCACCCCTTTCATGTCGTCGATATCTGCCATGTCCACATTGGGGTTGCGCAGTACGTAGGTTTGCTCAGAACTCAAGGCGGGTAAGCCTTTTACGCCATGGTCTTTGTAGGCAGCGCGCAGGATGTATACCCCCACTCCTTTGTCTCCACGAGATGGAACCGTAGTAGTAAAAGTACCTTCAGCGGGCAAGCTCAGTGGCACAGCAGAAGCGTCTTCGTGGCGCAGGATGTAGCGTACGATCACTTCTGCGTCGTCTTTGCTCAGGGCAGGGTGGGCAGCCATGGCCGTTTGTCCCCAAATTCCGCTGCTGCCGTTGATGACCCGAGTAGCCAAAACGCCAACTGCATCGGCCTGACCGCGGTAACGCAAGGCAATATCGCGGAAGCTTGGGCCGATAGATTTTTCGGCACTTTTGTGGCAAGCTTTGCAATCGGTACCGTCAATCAATTTGATGGCGCGGGCAAAACGGCTGTTCTGGTCGGCGCTGCGGTGGCCTTGTGCAATGGCTACTTTGTCGTAGCCTTCGGGCAAGTAATCGATGCTTACCGCCACTTCGGTTGGATCAATCTTACCATTGGCAATGCTTCCGTCTTCTTTGTCGGTTACAGCTACGTTGTAGGCGATGTCCTTATTGGGGAAAAAGAAAGTCTTGTTTCCTTTGGTCAAGGTGAAATCGAGTTTCGGTGGTTCGTTGCCCACAACCAAGTCCAGCGAGCGGGTTGCGCTTTCCCCTTTGCCGTCTTTTACCGTCAAGGTTGCAGTGTAAACCCCAGCTGTTTTGAGGGTCAGCTTAGGGTTGGCTTCTTTGAACAGCAATGGAGTGCCGCCACCTGCTTTGAGGGCTACTTTCCACTCATAGGTAAGTGGATCGCTGTCGTAATCTTTGGTACCTGCGGAAGAAAGCTGAACGGTCAATGGTTTTGCGCCAGCAGGTTTGTCTGCCACTACTTCGACTACTGGTTTGCGGTTGCCGCCATTGTATTCGATGCGGATCAGGCGTGCATCGTCGTTGCCTTGAAACCAGCCTGTACCGTATTCCAGCATGTACAAATCGCCATCGGAATTGAATTCCATGTCGATCGGATTGCTGAATTTATGACTGGGCATAAAGCGTTCCATTGACACAAAATTGCCTTCTTTGTCCATAGTAACGGCCATGATCCAGCCGCGCATCCATTCGTACTCCAGGAATTTACCGTCGTAATAATCCGGGAATGCCCGCTTGGCATTTTTGAAATCGCTGGCGTAATAAACAGGGCCGGCCATGGCATTTCTGCCACCAGTTCCTAGCAGTGGGAAGTCTTTGGATTCGGCATAAGGATACCACACAAAAGCTTTTTGAGCGGGTGGCAATTGAGTCAAACCGGTATTGTTGGGCGATTTGTTGATGGGCGCATTTACATCGTAAAGTGGCCCTGATTTTTTCGCCTCAAAATCGTAGTAGTAGTAAGGTTTGTTGTCGCCAATGAAGTAAGGCCAACCAAAGTTGCCCGCTTTACGCGCCTGTCCAACCTCGTCAAATCCCTCAGGACCGCGGTTTTCCAGAGGCTTGTTGCCGTCAGGACCAACATCGCCCCAGTACACGAATCCAGTCTTTGGGTCAACGGAAATGCGGTAAGGGTTGCGGTGGCCCATGGTATAGATCTCTGGGCGCGTTTTGGGTGTTCCAGGCGCAAACAGGTTGCCTTCTGGAATGGTATACGTACCATCTGGCTGTGGCTTGATGCGGATGATTTTGCCCCGGAGGTCATTGGTATTGCCAGAAGATTTCTGGGCATCCCAAGGGCCACGTCCTGGACGCTCGTCGATAGGGTTCATCCCGTCTGAGCCGTGCGGATTGGTATTGTCGCCGGTGGAAAGGAAGAGATTGCCTTTGGCATCAAAAGCAATAGATCCGCCGGTGTGGCAACATTGATCGCGTTGAACGGGGATTTCCAGCAGTACTTTTTTAGAATCCATCACCAATTCCTCGCCGCGCAATTCGTAGCGGGTCAGGATGTTTTTGGGTTCGTTTCCGGCAGGGGAGTAATACAAGTAAATCCAGTGGTTTTGAGCAAAGTTAGGATCCTTAGCCAGACCCAAAAGGCCATCTTCTGCCTCGGCCTGGTTGCCTTTGGCATCGGGCAGGTATTTGGTGCTCACCGGAATAGTGGCAATGGTTTTAGATTTGCCGACTTTAGGGTCGTACAGTTTCACTGTACCTCTACGCTGGATGAACAGCACCCGGTTGTTGTCGAGCATGGTCAGTTCGACGGGTTCTTCTAGTTTTTCTTCCAATACAACTTTGGTGAAGCGGTTTTCTTCTGGCATCATCTTGGAGTGTACCTTGGAATAATCCAGTGGTTTGGTGCCTATGGCGTATTTTAATCCTTCGCTCAGGTGGCGCAGGAACAGGTCTTCAGAAAAACTCTCGTTGGTGTGGCCCATTGCGGTGTAAAAAGCACGACCACCGTCATAATCGTGGTACCAGCTCATGGGGTGCTTGGATGAGCCCATTTTGGCACCCGAGTAAGATTTTTCATCGATGCTAACCAAAACTTTAGCTTCCGGGTTGATGTCGCGGAAATCGTAAAATTCATCGGTGCGCTCCCAAGGATCGGGCAGGAATGAGGTTGAAGCATGAGTCTTGTCCTCCACGTGGAAAATTCCTTTTTGGACGTTGCTGGGCGTGCTGGGGTGACTGGTAAAGTACCCGCCAGCTAATTTGCCGTACCAGGGCCAGTCGTATTCGGTATCGGTGGCCGAGTGGATGCCTACGTAGCCACCACCCGCCTGGATGTAGCGCTCAAAAGCATTTTGCTGAGTTGCGTCGAGTACGTCACCAGTGGTACAAAGAAACACTACCGCAGCATATTGCTTCAGGTTCGCTTCGTTGAATTTGGCGGAATTTTCGGTGGTGTCTACGGCAAAGCCTTTGCTTTGGCCCATCTTGATGAGGGCAGTTTTGCCAGGATCGATGGAAGAGTGGCGATATACAGTTGTTTTGCTAAACACCAAAATACGTGGTGTTTGTGCAAAAAGAAACCCTCCGATAAGCAACAGCATCAAAAGTGCAGTTGTCCGTTGGAAGAAGGACAATATAGTTGGGTGCATGATGTAGGTTTAAGAAATCAAAAGTTCATTGTGTTAAAATTACACAATGATAAGGAATTGGCAGGTTTTTACAAAATTCTGACAGAGGGAATTCGACGGATGGGGAAAATAATTGGATGGTTGGGTTGACTTTGTGGGGTGGAATGATTTAGAATTGTTGATTATGGTTTTTTACTTTGGAGTCTTGTTCAAATCCCTCACATCGGTATTTTCGCTACTTCGAAAGCATGAAAATGCAAGTCCCGTACAAAGCCCATATTGCCGAACAATTTTTTGCCTCCAGGCAGGGCTTTCATGCGACCGAGTCTCCGGTTTCCCCGTTCTATTTCGGCTGGGGTGGGTACTCTGCGTTCACCGATTGTGCCATAGATTTTGGTCATTGGTGGCGTTCTGAACTTGCCGAAAAACAGGCTGCTCAGCCAGTACCACTTTCCGCTATTCACGGCCATGATGCACACTTTGGGGTTGGTTCCGGCATTGCGGGGGATGTTTTGGGTGAAAATTTCAAAGTAAAATCCCGAAAAATCGTCCCGATTGAGAAAGAACGAACCGATGGGCGTGACGTTGGGTTGCCCCTCGGCATCCACTGTTGCAATGGAAACGTGCAGGTTGGTAGCAAAACCGTGGCGGAAGTTTTGGCGGATGATTGGCCAATTTTCAGAGTTGATGGGTGAAGGCATGAGGGTGTTTTTGGAGGAAACAAGGTAGGGGGGTATTGGTTTTGGGGAAGGTTAGCTTAGGAAACATTTCCGGAAATTTTTGGGAAAGCAAGAAACATATTTTTGCATAAAAATTTCGCCATCTCACAGTTTTGAAGATGGCGAAATTTTAAACGTATACTGCGGAGGTATCCTAAAAACTCACCAACTCAATATCAAAAATAATCACGGTATTGGCAGGTACGCCACCCTGACTCCCTGTGCTGCCATAGCCCAATTTTGAAGGCAATAAAAAGATGCCCTTGCCTCCTTTTTTCAAGAGTGGAATTGCAATTTTCCAGCCTTCAATCAAATTGGATAAAGCAAACTGTCTGGTTTCATCCACTTTGGTTTGGTCAAACACTTTTTTGTCGGTCAAGTAACCCTTGTATTTTACGGTAACGGTAGAGCTGGAACTTGGGTTGTCGCCAGTTCCTGGTTCAACGATCACATAGTACATGCCTGAGGAATGCTTGTCGGCTTTCAGGTTGTTGTCTTTCAGGTATTTCTGAATCGTTGCGTCATCGTATTCTTCCTGGGTGCCAAAATCTACCAATTCAATGTCGAAAACAAGAATGGAATTGGCCGGAATTCCGTTTTGAGCAGTATTTCCGTAGGCCAGAGAAGAAGGAATAATAATGGTGGCTTTGCCTCCTTTTTTCATCTTGCCAATGCCAATCTGAAATCCTGGAATCAGGTTAAGCAAAGGAGCGGTAATAGGTTTACCCACTTCTGATTTGTCAAATTCTGTACCGTCCAGAAAGTACCCTCTATAGTTAAAGGTCACTAATCGGGTTGAATCGAAACGAATGGATCTTCCTGTGCCTTCTACCGTACTGGCGTAAAATAGACCTGAAGCATCCTTCGTTGCTTTAAGCCCCTTGTCACTCACGTACTTCTCAATGGTCGCAATCTGATCGTTCAATCGGTCTTCCTCTTTGGAATTCAGATTGACGCAGGCACTGGTTAGGATCAAACCCAGGAGTAGAAAAAAGCTTAAAATTCTTTGTCTCATCGTGCTTTGTTTTAATCAAAAACCCAAATAGGGTCTGTTGTACTCAACAACTATTCATTTGGGGCGAAAAATAAGGCAATTATTCCTTTATTTTGGTCGTACATCTGTTAAACGGTTAAATTAGCTTTTATGAAAAACACAATTATCTGTCTGTTGGTACTTTCAACTGTTATGGCTTGTAAGCCCAAAGAAACAAACTCCAAAGAAAAATTGCCAGATGCCAAAGCATTTGGATACCTGCATTTGGTGGGCAAACTTGGTGATGCGCCCCTACACATGAACCTTATTCAGGATCAAGATTACGATGGAAAGCCTTGGTACAATGGAAGTTATACCATAGATGACATCCAGGAACCCATTGGTATTTACACCATAAGCGATACTACTGGCCAAGACCTTTTGATCCTGGATGAAATGGGAACCCCCGATGATAAAGTTGGCGAGTTTAAGGGCAAATTAACCGATGGTTCTTTCACCGGAACCTTTACGAGCAAGGAAGGGAAAGAATTGCCCTTTGCGCTTGATTTTTCTTATCCGGAAGGCAGCTTGAAGTTTACCACGGTGCGGGTAGAAGTTTCCAAAAAAGCAGATGAAAAGCTGAAAGACTCTCCCAAAGCAACTTTCCGCTACGAATTCGTGAAACCTAAGCAGGATTGGTTACGATTCGTGCTCTTGGGTGAAGTGGTAGGCGATTCGCTGGCTCAGGTTTACAAAACCATTGAGAATGCTTATATTCAGGAGCAAAAGCCCTTCTTTGATTCCTATCTGGAAGAAGCTAAAGCTCAAATTGGCGAAGATTCGGATTTCAACCCTAGCTTTTTGAATTATGAATCCGAAAAGAGCATGGATGTCCTGTTCAATCAAGACAACCTGTTGAGCATTGCCGTAGTGGATTACAGCTACAGTGGTGGCGCCCACGGCAATTACGGCTCCTCCTGTGCTTCTTTTGATTTGACCAAACAAAAGAAAATCACGCTCGAAGACCTTTTTAAACCAGGTTATGAAAAGACTTTGACAGATGCGCTCAATGCAGCTGCCAGGAAAAAATACGGCGTAAAAAAGTTGGATGAGGTGCTGTTTGTGGACAAGGTAGAACCCAACGGGAATTTTTTCGTGACAGGAAAAGGCATCTGCTTCAATTACACGCCTTATGAAATTGCGTCTTATGCGCAAGGAGAACAAAGGATTTTTGTGCCGTTTGCGGAGTTGAAAGGGGTTTTGAAGTAAGTATTTGGGTTCACACAATTCATTTCAAATTGTGTGAACCCAAAAATTGTTAATACCCCTGATTCTGCTTCACATTTCCACCACTCAAGTCGATCTCCGTTTGAGGGATCGGGAACAATTCGTGCCGCCCTTTGATGAATTTTTTGCCCAGGGCTTTCATTTTTGCTTCCGCTTGCCCCGTGCGCAGTAAATCAAACCAACGCTGTTGTTCCATGGCCAATTCTACGCGGCGTTCTTGCCAGATGCGTTGGCGCAGGGCGTCTTTGTCGGTTACGGTTACGTCGGGCAGGATGTTCTTGCGTGTACCCCGAGCGCGTGCACGCACGGCGTTCAGGTAGGGGAGGGCTTGTTGTGCCTTGCCATTTTCATTCAAAGCCTCGGCAGCAATAAGCAATACATCTGCATAGCGCAACATGCGGATATTGCTGGGCCCATTGTCTTGCAAAAGCGCATGAGACGGGGTCCAAGCTTTTTGGTTGTAGCGCTCGTTGTCAATTTGTAGATTGTCTTCAATTACTGCTGAACCGTCGGGAAGTGCTTCGCCAACCAACAATACCGTGGCATCGCGGCGAGGATCACCAAATTCAAACGCTTTAACCAGGTCGTCCGAAGGCAGATTGAAGCCCCAGCCCAGGTTGGGTGTTCCGCGTACGCCTTGAACCATGTTCCAGGGCGTTGCACCGGCATAAGATGCTTCCAAGGCGGTAGCTTGTACTTCAAAAACCGACTCACTGGAGTTTTCGCCTTCTGGCAAAAAGATTTTGCTGAAGTCAGCTAGTAGGGCATATTCCTTGGAATTGATGACTTCCAAGGCGAATTTTTCGGCATTGGGGTAATCTTTCACCGTCAAGTAAACCTTTGCTAAAAGACCACGCGCAGAACCCTTGGTTGCCCTTCCCAAATCTTCGGGGGCATAAGCTGATTTTTCGGGCAAATTGGCGATGGCCTCAGTAAGGTCGCTCGCGATGAGCTTGTAAATTTCGCCACTAGAAGCCCGCGTTTGGGTGTAAAACTCCGCTTGGGTAAGTGGCCGCGTAATCAACGGCAAATCGCCAAACCAGCGCACCAGGTTGAAGTAGAAATAAGCCCGCAGGAACTTGGCTTCGCCAATCAAGCGCTTGCGCAACGTTTCATCCATTAACGGAATTTTTGGAATGCCATCAATCGCCACATTGGCGCGGAAAATGCCCTGGTAATGGCCCCGCCAGGAGCCACGGGTGTCTTCAGGAAATCCGGGATCCCAGGTGAAATCATCAAAAGCCGTCAGGCGTTGGGCATCGGCAGGAAAACTGCCTTTGACCGCATCGTCGCTAACGATATCAGTCATGGCCAACCACGGGAAAGAGGTCAGGTTCCAATCCCGCAAGGAATTGTAGACCGCATTTACCGCCCAAACGCCGTGATCTTTGGTCTGAAAATAGTTGTTGGCGTTGATGACGCCCTGAGGCTTTACATCCAGAAAATTCCCGTTTTGGCAGGAATTGCCGAGCATGAAAACCAGCATCACGCTTGCCGTTATCCGAAAAAGGTCTTGATTGCGCATGATTCGAGTTGTTTAGAAGGTGATGTTTATGCCAGCCAACCAGGTGCGGGACAGTGGATAAACGCCACCATCGATGCCTACTTGCAAAACGTTTTCACTGGAAATTTCGGGGGTAAACCCACTGTATTTTGTCCAGGTGAAAATGTTGTTGCCGCTGGCGTAAACCCGTAAACTGTTCAATTTGATGTGTTCCAAAAGTTTTTTGGGAAGACTAAAACCCAACACTGCACTCCGCAGGCGGAAATAGGAGCCATTTTCCAAAAAGCGATCGGATATTTGGTAGTTATAACCACCATTGGTGATTCTTGGTTCAGTATTGGAAGTGCCTGGCCCCGTCCAACGGTTCAAAAAAGAAGCTTCATAGTTGGGAATGCCGAATCCCCGAGCAGCGCGTTTGCCATTGTAAATTTTGTTGCCACTCACGCCGTTGAAATCTACAGAGAAATCGAACCCGTATGCATCAAACCCTAGATTGAAGCCATACACCAAATTGGGGATCGGGCTACCCAGCCAGGTACGATCCTGTGAGTCGATGATGCCGTCTCCGTTGGTGTCTTCAAAACGAAGATCGCCAGGTACAACCGCTTCTCGGGCAGGATGCTGGGCAATTTCTTCAGCATTTTGGTATACGCCGACAACTTTGTATCCATAGAATGAACCGATGGGGCGGCCAACCGTGGTGCGGGTAGCGGTGGCAAACAAGGCTTCATTGCCAGTGCCTAGGGAGCGCACTTCGTTTTTGAGGGTAGACCCCAAAACACCAACATGGTAATTGAATTTGCCTATGGTACTGCGGTAATTCAAAGTGAGATCCAAACCCGAGTTGCGCACATTGGCTGCGTTTACGTAAGGATTGGAGGCAGAACCAACATAATCTGGAATCGGTACAGGAACGAGGATCTTATTGGTATTGCGGGAGTAATACTCCACTTCCAGGGTCAAACGATTGTCGATGAACCCCAATTCCGCACCTAAATCGGTGCTGGAGGTTTGTTCCCATTGCAAAAATGGGTTGGCCAAGGAAATGAGCGACGCCCCAAAATTCAAGGTTTCAGTGCCACCAAATACTGCACTCAAGTTATTGGTAACGGTAGGAATGGCTGCGTCAGAAGGAAATTTGTCATTGCCCAAACGCCCCCAGCTGGCGCGCAGTTTGAGGTTGTCGATGAATTCTACTTTTTTCAAAAAGGGTTCTTCTTTCACCCGCCAGGCCACGGCAAAGGCTGGGAAATTTCCATACCGCCTTTCTGATCCGAATTTAGAAGACCCATCACGGCGGAAAGTAGCGGTGAAAAGGTAACGCTCTTTGAAGTTGTAATTGGCGCGAAACAGGTACGATTGGTAGCGTTCCGGGTTGTTGCCGATGTTGTAATTGGTTGCGGTTTCTACGTCGCCAGCATCGAGATAAAAAAACTCTTCGGTATCGCCAATCAGGCGCTGGCGAGAACCGCCAATGCGCTCGCCACCACGAGCTTGTTGGGTATAACCCGCCAAAATACTGAAACGATGTACGCCAACCTGACGAGAGTAATTGAGGGTGTTTTCCCATTGCCAGTCGTTGTAACGCGAAAACTCAGCGTTGATGCGGCTTTGGGGGTTGCGTTGTTTGTCGTCTACTTCAAATTGAGGCTCATAACTTTTGCCCCGGCTGTTGATGCTGTTGAAACCAAAACTGCTGCGTGCGGTCAGGTTTTTGATGGGGTAGATCTCTACGTATGCATTGCCGTTGATTTGCTGGCCGTAACCCCGGTTGTAACTGTTGTAGCGCAATTGGGCTGCGGGGTTGCTCACGTTGGAATTGGTGGAAGTACTTCCAAATTTTCCATTTTCATTGATGGCAATCACAGTAGGATCGGCAGCGTAGGAGTTAAATACAATCCCGCCGGGTTCGCGGTTGTTGTTGCTGGAGATGAAGGATAGGTTGTGTCCCAGTTTTACCCCTTTGATGAGGTTGTACTCGTTGTTTACCCTCAAGGAATAACGGTTGAAATAAGAGGATTTGATGATCCCGTTTTGCAAAAAGGCATCGCCACTGATGCTGTAGGTCATAGCTTCAGAACCGCCACTTACGTTGAGGTTGTAATTTTGGATGCTCGCATCGCGAAATATTTCATTCTGCCAATCGGTACCGGTGCCAAAAGCGTCGGGATTGGCGTAAGGCGGCTTGCCACCAGAATTGGTGTAAAATTCATTGACCAAGCGTGCATATTCCGCACCGGTGGACAAATCGATTTTTTTTGCAACCTGCTGAATGCCATTGTAGGCGTTGAAACTAAAGCGGGCTTTTTGGCCACGAATTCCTTTGCGGGTGGTGATCAGCACCACGCCATTGGCACCCCGAGTACCATAAATAGCAGCCGAGGACGCATCTTTAAGGACTTCGATGTTCTCGATGTCGCTGGAATTGAGAAAGTCAATGTTGTCGAGAATGAGGCCGTCGACAACGTAGATGGGGTTGGCATTGTTCAAAGTGCCTGTACCCCGGATGCGGATGACCGGGCCTTCGCCAGGTCGGCCTGAGGCAGAACTTACATTTACCCCTGCAATTTTACCTTGCAGTGCCTGGGTTACGTTGGAGGCGGCTACTTTTTGGAGTTCCGTGGATTTAATGGAACCCACCGAGCCTGTCAAGTCGCTTTTGCGTTGGGTACCATAGCCTACCACTACTACTTCGTTGATCATCAAAGTGGCGTCGCTCATTACTACGTCAACGGTAGTACGGCCTTTGACTGAAATTTCTTGGGTTTGAAAACCAGTATAGGAAAAAACCAGAATTGCTTCTGCATCTGGGATTTCCAACGCGTAATTGCCTTCCAGATCGGTAATCCCTCCCTGAGTGGAGTTCTTTATTTGAATGTTGACGCCGATTAGCGCCTCTTTTTTTTCATCGGTCACTTTTCCGGTGATCGTAACCTGGGCGGATAGTGAAGTAAAGCAAGCCGCGCCCAAGAGGAGCAGAGTGGATAGGAAACGCATATCGATTATTTTAAAGGTTTAGGGTTTGAGTTTTAAGTTCACACAAAATCAAGTATGTGGTTAAAATTGGATGAACTTAAAACTCAAAACCCTAAAACTTAAAACCTTGAAAATCAAAAATTACTGTTTTACAAACTTCGTTTTGGCTTTCATCAAGCCGTTCTTATCGTAACCAGCCAGGATGTACATGCCTGGACCGAAGTTGGCAGTATTCAAATTTACAAAATTTTGACCGCTGGTGCGGATCGTGTACACTTTTTGCCCTACGGTGTTGAATACATCAAAGCCGTACAGCTCATCGCCATTTTCAATGATCAATTCAGTCGTTACCGGGTTTGGATACACCTTGAGGTTGGCCAAAGCCAGATCGCGTACCCCTACCGAAGTGGCACTACAAGATTTGTCGCCGATGGAAAGGTCGTCAAAGTAGTAGCGCTTTTCAGCAGTAGGAACTGCATCAAAATCCATGATCATGGACAAGGTGCTGTAAATAGCTCCATCTGGAATGTTCAAGGTAGTGAAATCCCAGGTAAGCTCTTGCCACTGGTTTGGCGTCGTGTACTTCACCTTGGTATCGCCGGTATTTGGTGCTCCATTGGGGCTGCGCTCCAACTTGAATACCACGTTGGCTTCGTGATCCATCAGCACTTTCATGCTGACTTTCTTATTCTTGCCCAATGAAACCTGAGCAGGAAGAGCATCGTTGAAGTACCCGGCGAAAACCTCACCACCTGGACGTTCGATGAATTCGGCTACCTTGTTGCTGGTGTTGATGCCGCTCTTCTTAGGGTTGTCGATGACGATGCCAGATTTTTTGCCATCCAAACTTCCGTTGGCAAAATACTGCCAGCCACCCAGGTCGTCCAGTGCAGTTTCAAAGTTGGAGATGCAAGAAGTATAAGGTGCTCTGCGCAATTCAACATCATCGATGTAGTACACATCATTTTCCGTGGGCAATTTGGCTACATTGAAGAAAATGACCAATTTGGTATGGCCTTTGCCGGCAGCAGCACTGAAGTCGATGGAGTATTGTACCCACTTGCGGGTATTGGCGGCAGTCACCTCAGAAAATATTTCAGGTGCTTGACCTGTGCCTCCTTCGAGTTTGAACAAAAGTGGCACTGCTTTGGGTGACCAGATTTTAATCTGCAATTGATTCAATACCGACAAATCGATGGCTTTACTGAACTCGTAAACAATCGCAGAATATTCATCCTTGGGATCTGTGTACTCCCCAACTTTATCGCTGGCTGAAGAATTGATGCCACTTGGATCAGGGTTGTTGATCACCTTGAGGAAGTCGCCACCCGTAGTAGATACTTTGGTGTAGTTGCGCTGGCATTCAAAATCATCTACTTGACCAGTAACGGCAACGACGCCTTCACAAACATTGACCGTAGAAATGGTTTGGGTCAGGTTGTCGTAGTACCAGGTTGCAGTAGAAGCCAAATCGGCATCAAAGACAATTTCTACGCGTTCAAAATCGATAACGGTTTTGAAGTTGCTGAAGTTGAAATTCAGGTCTTGCCATTTGCCCGTTTCCGCAATGGGGCGAGTGATTTCTTTCAGGCCTGCGGTAGTAGAAACCAAACGCAGGGTCAGGTTCTTAGCTCCAGCAGGTGCCCATACTTGCAGGTTGACTTGAGGGAAAGCAGCCAGCGTAAAGCCTTGTGGCAAAAGCGCTTTCAAACCACCCAGTTTGGAACTGCCTTTGGTATAGGAACCAATGGTAGCAGAAGGGTTGCCTACCTTATCCGGGTTGGCAATTTCACCATTGTACTTGCCAAATACACCTACGGCACCTAGAGACTCCCAACCCAATTTGGCGCCACCTTCGAAATCTTCCAGAGCGCTGCTCTTTTCAGGGGCAACCAGGCTAATGTCGTCTACGTAGTAAATGTCATTTGCGCCTGGCAATTTGCCTGCGTTGAAGAAAATGACAATTTTGGTATGGTTGGCGTTTTCCTGACTCTTAAAATCGGCAGTGTATTCCACCCATTTGTTCAATTGGGTAACGGCAACAGGGATTTCAATGCCACCAGATGTGCCGCCTTCCAATTTGAGCAACAAATTGCCAGCAACTGGCGCCCATACTTTCAATTTCAATTGGTTGCGGTCTTTGAGTGGAATGCTTCCGCCCCAATCGATCACCAAGGCGTGGAATTCCCCACCTGTATCTTTGTAACGACCTACTTTGGCGCTGAGGTTGGCACCGAATTTATCGGGGTTGTCTACCGCAGTGATGTCGTCAAAACCAGGCTGGCCATAAGCAGCGTTGCGCTGGCATTCAAAATCGTCCAGAATTTTGGGATCTTTTTCTACTGCTAAACAAGCACCTGCGGGAACCGCAACGAGGTTGTCAAACAAATAGGTATCCGAGCTAGCGTCTACCCCTGGATCAAAGAACAGGATGATTTTATTCAACCCTTTCAATGCCGCAGATTTGCTGAAGTTGAAAGTATATTCTACCCATTGATCTTTTACGGCAATGTTTTTAAGTTCTTCAACTGCGCCATTGGGGCCTTCCAATTTCAGGATAAAAGCAGTGGGAGCCGCAGTTTTTACCTGGATTTTGAATACGTTGTAGATCGACAAATCGATGGGTTTCGCTAATTCAGTCAGAAAAAGGCTATATCCAGCCCCTGCTTTTTTGGTATAAGCACCCACTTGGGTACTGCCATTGATTTTCAGCGTATCTCCACCAGGAGGGTTGGGCACCACCACAAATGACCCATCGAGGGGCTTCCAAGTCAATTTGGCACCCCCTTGAAAATCTTCGTAAACGAAAGATGTTGGCGCTGGATCAAGGGCAATGTCGTCAAAATAGTAGATGTCGTTTGCGCCGGGCAAAACACCTGCATTAAAGAACAACACCAACCTGGTCTGGTTGGTAGTAGCTTGATCACTAAAATTTACTGTGTACTCCACCCATTTGTTCAGTTCGGTTATTGGAACTGGGATTTCTTTAAAGGGGGAAGTTCCACCTTCCAGTTTAACCAATAGATTGCCTGCAACAGGAGCCCAAACCTTGATTTTGAATATGTTGCGGTCTTTCAAAGGAATTGCGCCGCCCCAATCCAACACAATGGCATTGTATTCGCTGCCGCTGTCTTTGTAACGGGCAACTTTTGTACTGGTGTTGATGCCAGTTTTGTCTGGATTATCAACAACAGAGACTTCGTCAAGCCCTGGAAGTCCGTAAGTAATGTTGCGCTGACATTCAAAATCATCTAGGATTTTGGCGCTGGGTGCAACCCCAGCACAAGGGCCTGCGGCGCTTACAGTCAAATTGTCAAACAAGTACGTGTCTGCGCTGGCATCTACCCCTGGATCGAAGAATAGGATGATTTTTTTCAGGTTAGGTGTAGCTGCAGCTTTGCTGAAATCAAAGGAGTACTCAATCCATTGCCCCGTAACGGCGATGTTTTTCGTTATTTCGATGTTACCGCTGGTGCCTTCCAGTTTCAAAATAAAGGCTGAGGGTACGGTGGCTTTTACCTGGATTTTGAACTGGTTATTGGTAGTTAAATCCAATGCAGTTGGCAATTCTGCGAGGAACAGACTGTAAGCAGATCCCGCCTTTTTGGTGTAAGATCCGGCTTTGGCACTGCTGTTGACTTTCAGGATGTCACCTCCAGGAGCGTTGTTAACGACAGAGAATTGACCATCGAGGGCATTCCAGGGCAACTTGGCGCCGCCCTCGAAATCTTCGAGTACTACCTGTGTCATACCCAAGAGGGGTAGCAAAAGCATTGTGAAAAAGAGCAGATGTTTTTTCATTTTTTTAGATTTTGGGTTCATGTTTAGAACCTATTGCGAAATGACCAGTGGATAAGCAGTCTTATACGTTGGTGAACTGATTTGCAGAAAGTAAGTGCCCCCTGGGAGCACAGGTAGCGAAAACTGTTTATTTTGTAGCCCGGGACTTAGACGGGTAGGTCTCAATAATCGATGTACAACCCGGCCAGCCGAGTCGGATAAATCAATCGTTACGTTTTCTGAAGCAGGTTGGATAAAATCCAGATTTATGTTATTTCTTACCGGATTAGGGTGAATGTTTATTTTTAATGCAGTTGGATTTAACGTACGGACACTGCTCACATCCCGCGAAAAACCCATTTTACTCAAAGCTGTTAGGATTTCTGGGTTATACATGAAATGCTGCCATAACAGGCCACTGCGTTGGTTCTCAATCATGTTGATAATGGGGCCTTGGTCGATGGCAAGGTAGCTGTCGGCATACCAATTGAGTTGAGGGTTGAAGGCATCGTAAAATCCCATTGGTCCCCACAATTCAGCCCCATACTGGCGGTAAAAATGTTTCAGTGCTGCCAACGATTCAGTAGGCGTGTAGGGAAATGAGCCCAGTGCTGCGGTAGGAGCAATGGTGCCATTGTCTTGCGGCCCAGAGTTGGGCTCATGCGCCAAATAACCCTGGATGGGATCGTCACTGGCGGTCAGCCCCCAACAGTTTTCACCGTATCCCTTGAATCCCTTGGGGTTGGCAATGCAATACGCCCGGTTGATCAGGGTATGGTTGCGGTTTTGACGAAAATAATTGGTGTACCTATCAATGATGTTACGAGGATCGAAACCCATAAAGGAGTAATGGGCAAAAAACAGGGGCCCGCCCAATACGGGCCCCAAGGGTAATAGAACACTGTAATACTGATTCTTATTGACGTAATTGCTGTTGCCAGCCCATCCTTTTTCATAAAGCCCTTCAGGAACACCGTGGGTAGGGGAGGCGATGCCTAGCAAATACACCATCATGCCTTCGTTCCAGCCCCTTACCGGGAAATTCATGGCAAACTGGTAATTTGGGGACCAGTGCCAAAACAGAAAATTTTGGTAATATTGACGGTACCAATCCCATTCAATGGCTTCCCAAAGCCCGGTTATTTTGTCGCGCAATTGTTTCTCCTCAATGGTTCCTCTTCCAGAGAAATACTCGCGAGCAGTAAGCAGGCCTTCAAATAAAAAGGAGGTTTCCACCAAATCTCCACCATCATCGCGGGTACTGAATGGAATGGTTTTTCCGGTAACCCCGTTCATCCAATGCGGGAAAACTCCTTTAAATCGATCTGCTTTTTCCAGGAAAACAATCATTTTCAATAAACGTTCACGGCCTTGATCTCTGGTGATGAAACCACGCTTGATTCCTACCAAAAGAGCCATAACCCCAAATCCAGTGCCACCGATGGTCACGATGTCGCCAGATGTGTTGCGCTCGCGGATCAGCCCTGAACTGGGGTGGGCAAAATCCCAAAAATAGCGAAACGTATAGGATTGCACCATGTCGAGCAATTGGTCATCGCTCATGGGGAAACTTGCGGTACTCGCAATGGCACTAGGCTGACTCTCCTGACCACTGCCTGTGGCTGTAGTGATGCGGTAACTCGCCTTGACATTGAGCCCCAGTGGCCGCACAAAATCGAGATAAGTGCTGTCATTCTTGCCCGCCTGGCCAATCAAACTAAAGGTCTTGCCTTCATCCAATGAACGGTAAACCCGAAATGCGGTACCTCCTGAATTACCCGTATTTTTCCAATTCAGTTCAATATGGCTATCATAACCCTTTACACGAAACAACTCAGGCGCTAGCAAAGTGCTTGTACTGGAAGCTTTGAACGTGCGTACTTCGTCAATCAATAGTGTATGCTCTTGTGCATCTGCTCCATTTTGACCAAAAATAATGGCCTTGATTTGTTTAAAATTAATCCCCGTTTGGTTTGGATCATTAAAGAAAATGCTGAGCGGCATCTTGATTTGTGTCCATACTTTGGCCTCCAATCCTGGAGCGAAAGTAGCCAGGTTGTATTTTCTGGATTTGGTGGCTCCGGGAGCACCCTCCAAAAATAAATTTGGCCAATCGCTTTTGTTTAACCCATTGGGCGCGTAAGCCCAAAATGCAAGTGTATCTGTGTTGCTGATGTCCAAAAATGGAAAACCAGGTGCAATCACCAAAGCTGACCAATCTCCTCCACTGCGTGAAATCCAACGCAAGCGTAAACTGTTGCGTCCTTGGAATGCAGTTGCATCGGTGGGGATCTTGTCTCCACTACTGCCCGTTTGTTCTAGGAAACTGTTGCCTGACTTGAAGGCCAGCCCTGTATCGTAATAGCCTGGATTGTTGCTATCGCTAAAAAAGGAAACCTCTTGGCATTGCAGGGGAGAAAAGGCCAAGAGTAATAAAAATGTAAATGCTAGAAATAGGAGGTAAAGTTGCTTCATGCTTGCGATCTAAAATATTGTTATGCAATCTAACCTTATTTTTAGGATAAAGTCTAGTATTGATACCTCACCATTACTACTCCATGGGTAAAAGTCACCGTCTGCGTATTCTTTTTGTAGTTAAAAATCAGGTGGTTAAATGAATTAAAGTCCCATCAGGAATTCTACCAGGTTGTCATCGCCATCTAATTCCAATTTTCGGCGCAAGCGATACCTTTTGTTTTCGATACCCCGGATAGAGAGGTGGAGTAGGGGAGCTATTTCTTTTGAACTAAGGTTCATGCGCAGGTAGGCGGCCAGTCTCAAATCACCGGGTGTAATGGTGGGGAACATTGTTTTGAGTTTTTTAAAAAACTCATCGTGCACCTGATTAAAATTGTCTTCAAAAACTTGCCAATCTTGTTCGTTCCCCAGATGTTCATCTACCAGACGCAACATTTTTTGGTAGTGCTTGGCCGCAGGACGGTCGGCATTTTCTGCTTTAAATCGAATCAGTTCTTCTTTAATTTGTAAAAGGGCTTCATTTTTTCGAATCAGGTGAAAGGTAGAGCTGGCCAGTTCTTTGGATTTGTTGAGTACATCGTCCTGAAGCTGAATATTGCGGGTTTGAATGCGTTGTTGGTGGAGTTCCCGCTCTTTTTCCAGTAAGAGTTTGCGTCGTTGGGTTTCAAGTCTTTTTTGGTGGATAGTGTTTAACAATCCAAAAAATCCAAGAAACCCCAATGCGTAAACGAGATTCATCCAGACACTTTGGTACCAATGTGGGGCGATATAAAATGAGCGAGTAATGATGTTGTTTGCTTCATCACTTTGCAATTCCAGCTTGTATGCTCCTGGAGATAAATTGCTGAATTCGTGTTCGGCAATTCTGCTCCAGGGTGACCATTGATTTTGGATGCCATTGAGGCGGTAACGGAACTGTTTAGAGCGGGTAAATGAGGTCAAGGCAAAGACAAAACGCAGGTGATTGCT
Source organism: Haliscomenobacter sp. (assembly GCF_040403615.1). Taxonomy (NCBI): domain Bacteria; kingdom Pseudomonadati; phylum Bacteroidota; class Saprospiria; order Saprospirales; family Haliscomenobacteraceae; genus Haliscomenobacter; species Haliscomenobacter sp. The sequence continues at coordinate 41,770 of NZ_JBBAKG010000019.1, forward strand.
GCCTGAGGGAAAATAGAGGGTTGCGTTTTTTTGATAAATTTTATCCCTATTTTTGAAATTGAGACATTCAATCCATTTCACCATCAATTTGGGTTCTCGGTCTTTTTTGAGGGTTTTCAGGTCATTCAATAGGGCGTATCCATTTTCAAGACAAAGCAGGTAAGTATCTTTTTGCAGTGCGATAATGGGTTCAAAACGATTGGCTAAAGAAATTTTAACCAAAGGTTTAGGTTGGTTTAAGCGATGAAAGCGAATCTGCTGGGGCTTAATTTCCAATTCATCCCCATAAGAGGTAACCAAAAATTTTGGATGCACATCTCCTTCCAATTTTAAGGGTAAGCAGCGTTTTTTGTCGGGGTGATAGGCGAATTGTTTGCCACTTGACCAAATTCTGACTTGTTTGTTTTTGATGAAAACATCCAGATTGAAATTGCTGAGCAGCCCATCAACAGCGTTGATGGTATCAACGGACACAACCTTTTGGAAAGTGGAATCCAAATCAAAGCAGTAGATGTTCTCGTAAGGATTTACAGCCCAAAGTCGATTTTTCGATTCGAAAACAAATTTTTGAATGGGTTCTTTGAAACCTTCAATCGAGTGACTAAATTTCCATTTGCCATCCGAGGATCGTTTAAAAACGACAAATCCAGTGTAGGTTCCCTCCAGCAGGTAATCGGGATTTTGGGGAAACTTTTTAAAGTACCAGCCACCAGTAATCTTGGAAATCTGCTGAAATTGATTGCCTTCAATCAAAAATGTTCCTTCATTGTGGCCACAAATCAATTGATTGTCAAAAACAGCCAATTGCCAAACTTGTCCCTGCGAGCCCGGCAATAATTGGAAAGCTTCATCTTTTTTAAGTGGCCAGGAACGAAAAAAAACGCCCTGATTGGTGCCAATAAACAAGCGATTGGCGTGAACAGCTGCCGCAAAAACAGCACCAGTCACCCCTTCCCGATCGGTGTAGTACAGCATGGGATCGTGAAGTGCCACGAGGTCAATTCCATTGTCCAGCCCCATCCACAAGTTTTGATCTTTGTCTTCAAAAAGAGAAAGTGTAGTATTGTTTTGTAAACCATTGTTCTTGCTGAGGTGGTACAGGGTCTTTGAACCTTTGGTGATAAAAACACCACTTAGAATGGTACCCAATGCCAGGCGGCCATCTTTCAAACGGATGGCTTTGTTGAGTTGAAATCGTTTTAAATCGGCGTTGGCGGGGTGTTCCCAGGGCACAAACTGATTCCCTTTTTGCCGGAACATTCCCTGATTACTTGTACCTACCAGGATACCTTTGGGGTCTGGGAGGATGGCGGTAATGGTGAAACCTTCAAAAAATTCACTGCCTTTGAGTACCGAGATTTTGTTGTGTTGGTCGATCTCATAAATGGGACCCTGAATGGAGGGAAGCAGCAATCGGCCATTGATTTCTTTCAAAAACATCAGCGGAAAGTAGGAGGGTACTCGTTTGACCGATTTTCCATCGAAGTGAAACATCAATCCAAATGATTGGAAGTACACGCCCTGCTTGCTGACCAGGATATGCCAAAACTCTTCTTTGCCGATCACTTTTTTTGCAATTTGCTTGCTGAGCGAAGTGTAATTCAATTTACCGAGCAGGTCGCGTTGCCAGTATCCAAATTCGCCGTAGCTGCCGCAATAGATTCGTCCTTTTTGATCAACAGCAACGGAACGGGCAACCTGGCCATTGGGTAAGGGATGCAATTCCCAATTGCTGCCGTCGTATTCCAAGAGGCCATTGTGGTTGCCAAAATACAAGATACCATTTTGATCCTGGGAGATCGACCAATTTTGATTGGCAGCCTGGTATTGGCTGGAGGTGAAATTGAGCAACAAGGGGCTGTCGGCTGCAAGGGCTTGAATACTCAAATAGAGCAATAAAACCAATACCGTGATTTTGTTCTCCACATGCAAGTGGTTAGGTAAAGAGCTGGCTTAAGTATGCGTTTCAAGGGATAAAGGTACTGAAAGAAAAAATAGAAATTAAACAGGGTTTTTGGGTTTTTATTTGTGGTGTGAAGTGAATTTTGGGCATAAAAATGCCCAGTTGACAACATCGTCAACTGGGCAAAAATAATGTATGAAACGGCTAATTAGAAATTGTATCTCAGCCCTAGCTGCAAGCGCCAAGGAGTACCGCCCAGAACACCAACACCGGTGTTGGCATTAAGGGTATACTTGTATTCCTGCTTGGTTTTGTCAAAGCCAGAAATATTCAACAAACGAGATTCGCGCGCCAGGTTGACGTTATTCCCTTTGTTTTTGTCTAAAAGGTTTACAAAGTTGAACAAGTCCGCACTCAGTTCCAGAGATTGTTTGCCAAAGGTTTTGATTTGTTTGGTCAAACGCAGGTCGATGGTATAGAAGAAGGGGTTTTTACCTTCGTTGCGTGGCGCAATTTTACCCATGTTGTCGCGGTAGTATTCCTTGGCTGCATCGGCAACCAATGGATTGTCCAACCAAGCTTTGATGGCAGTTGCCAGTGCCGGGTCAGTTTTGGGATTATTTGGGTCGAACAAGTAGGCCAGGTCATTCTGCTCGTTGAAGTCCCCATTGAGACTGGTACCGGCACGATAAGCGTGAAAAGAGAACGGATATCCGCCCTGACCGTTGAAGGTTGCACCCAACTGGAAACCGGCGATTACCGGAGTTGCTCCACTGACCAGTACTTTGTGACGGAATTGAGATTCAGAGTAGCCGTAGTTTAGTGCCCGTGGGTCATCTTTAACAGGGAGAAAGGTAGACGTATTGGCTACACAACAGTTGTAGGAAGAGTTGTCTTTGGTGCTGTTGTTGGTGTAGCTCGCAGACACATAACCACCTTTACCGATGCGTAGTTCTGCATCAACGATTACCGCAGTTTGATCCAAAATGCCGTCAGGGTTCAATTCCAGTACCCGTCCGATGTTGGGATCTTTGCGGCTATCTTGCCATCTGAGTACACCATTGGTACCAATTTTGTCAGCAGGTACAAATACACCCCGATTGTCTTCATTGGCCAAACGGAAGTAAGGCTGATCCACCAAGTTGACTTCCTGGTATACGTAGTTGTTGTAGGTATGGGCCAAAAGAAAGTTAACACCTACTCGAAGTTTGTCGTTGAGCAACAAGCGGTTATAGCTCAGGTTGGCTTTCCAGGTAAATGGAATTTCGAACTCGCGTCCGATCGAGTTGATGGTAGAAACCACTGGCTGGCCTGGTTGTACACCCGGGGCTTTGGTAGGATCTTCGCGGTAAGCTTTGAAATCTGGGAAAGGGACACCCGTAGATACGTCAATCGAAGCCACCTTGTTGCCGTCGAAGAGCATGTTGTTGGCCAGGTTGTAGTACATCGCCATGTTGGAAAAACCACCTCCCCCTAACTTGACGATGTTTTTGTTTTTGCCGCCTACATTCCAGGTCAATTGGAAACGTGGTTGGAAGTTGTCAAAATCCACCGGTGCAGTATCTGTATAAATTTTCAAACTTTCGGCAGCTTTGGCATTTGGTGCAGGCTTAGTCAAAAAAGCAGTACCATCCCAACGTACCCCAACCATCGCGTCAATGTTTTTAGCCAATTCAAAATCAACTTGAGCAAAAAGTGAAGCATCGATTACGTTGTAACGCACCCAAGGCTCGCCTTCACCAAGGTATACCTCGCGCACATAGCGAGAGGGGCGCTGTAATTCAAAATCTTGCATCGAGTTGAAAAAGAAACGGCCATTCAACTCAGAAGTAAACACATCTTCCAAGCGAGTGAAGAAATTGTCGGTTCCGAAGGTGAAATCATATTTCCCCGCAGAAACATAAGAAGTGTTGACCAGATGAATTTGGTTGTAAATGGTTTTTTCAGGCGTAAAACGTTGTCCACCTAACTGTACAGTACGAGTAGAAACTGCGTTGGGATTGGTAGCAGTGGGGATAGGAGAACGAACGTTGACGATGGCGCGTGGAATGTTCAAGGCTGGAATTTCATCACTAGGCACTTGAGCAGTGTATTCAGATTGGAATTGTACCTTCAGTTCATTCAAGAAATTAGAGCTGAAGTTGGAACGCAATGACACCAAACCGGTGTAAGAGCGAGATTCCTGTTTGTTCCATACCTCACGCAGGTTGATGTTGGAGTTATCGTTGGAGTTCAGCGGGTTATTCCAGGTTGTAAAGTTGTTGCGGAAAGTAAGCTTGTGCTTGGCATTCAAGGTATAATCAAAACGAGCGAAAATAACGTTCGACACTGTTTGGCGTTCAAAAATACCTACCTGAGGGCCAGAACCTACCCCATACACACGGCGAGCAATGTCAATGAATTTGTTCAAAGTGTCTTTGCGGATACCAATCCTAATTTCATCATCGGCAGTTTGAATGTCGGAGTTGTTGACCGGTTCGGTTTGGTTCTGACGGTCGATGGCCACAAAGAAGTGTAACTTGTCTTTGATGATGGGTCCACCCAAACTAAAGCCCCACTGGTTGGTTGTGAAATCCAGTACGCGTTTCTGCCCACGGATGTCGTTCTTGCTAGCCAACTCATCGGCACGGTTGTAGAAGAACAGCGTTCCTTTTAGCTCGTTGGTACCGTTTTTGGTCACTGCGTTTACCGCGCCACCACCCTGACGACCTTGGTTTACCCCGTAGTCATTGGTGGATACTTCAAACTCACGGATGGCTTCCTGTGAAATTTGCTGTGGACCTCCACCACTTGCACCGGCCCAAAGTGGACTGCGAAAGTTACCTCCATCGATGGTAATGTTGGTAGAACCAGAGCGATGGCCACCGATGTTGGCCGCGCCGTTTCCTTGTAGGGGAGACAAGGCTACTAGACCGCTGAAGTTGCGACCTTCGAGGGGTAATGCCTTGATTTGGTTGGCTGATACCGATGTTCCTGCACCGAAACTGTTCACATCGTTGATCAACTTGTTGGCTGAAATCTCTACTGCTTCCAATTCCAGGGTTTGCTCCTGCAATTTGATGTCAACACTTATAACATCTCCTTGATTCAGGTTGTAGCCCTTGAGTTGTTGCTCTGCATAGCCAGTGTAAGAAATAGTCAATGTGTACGGACCGCCCAATGGCAACTGCCGCAACTGATAACGGCCATCCAATTGGGTTGTGGTACCCGTGTAAAATCCTGTAGATTCATTGCGCACTTGCACGGTAGCGCCTACCAGGGCTTCCCCTTTGGTATCGCTGATTAAGCCTTTGAAAGAGGCATTGGTGGCTTGACTTAGCAATATGCACGGCAAAGCCAGGGACAGCGCAAGCACTGTCCATAAAAAACAATAAGAACGATTCATGTTTGGGTAATTGAGTGAATGTAAAATTTATTAGTGCGAAAATATTGGAGAGAGATTAAATGCAGTTTAGCTCAAGGTTAACAATACAACAAGTTTTTAGCACAAGATTAATTTCATTCAAACACACGCTTAGGAACGATGAAACCCAGGTAAAAGAACGAATGGCGATGCTGCATTTTTGTTTTCTACGTCAGCTTTCCTACCTTCGCTCCCAGCAAATCTTCAAATAACCAATGGCCAACCCAAACTGGATCAACTCAAACTGGATCAACTCATCTTGGCAACGCGTTTCTAAGGTGTTTTCTCGAAGAGGCAATTCGAGATCATCCGCTCCTGCGCAAGGGGTGCAGCTCCCAGTTGGCTCCGTCAAATACCAGTAGGCCATCTTTGTTGCCTGCATAGTTGATCCCGTGTTGATCCTGGGTAATGGACCAAATTTGATTGGAGGCCTGGTAAGTTTTTGCAGGAAAATTGAGGATCAAATGGACGTCGGCGGCTTTCGTATTAAAGCTTGAACATACAAATAACAGTAAAAAAATAGATGATTTTCATACGCCTGTCCCAAATTTATGCTTTGAGTAACAAATTTAATACAAAGGGGCAAAAACTGCTTTAAAATATCGTGATGCAAAAGAAACCCGGATGGACCATCGGCCAGCCGGATTTCAAATTTAGTATAAAGACCGATTCCGTGAATTATTTAATGCACTAGTTGATCAGCCTTCTTTATTTTTTTTAATTGAAAAACCCGCGATAGGTTAAACCCAAATTGGATGTCTCCGTTTAGCCAATCTCCATTAGCTTCGCTCAACAATGCTCTTTCATTCATACCAACGGCATTAGAGAAGTGCAATTGAAAAACATGCCCGCCAGTATCAATATCAAAACCAATCGAAAGTGGATTGTGACCTGAATTGGGAAACGGTGGATTCAGGATATAGGAATAGTCGATAATCAATGCGACTCGTTTGACAAGTTTGTAACGAGCGCCGAGCTCGATTGCCATTAAGTCGTTGTCAATTTGTTGTTGCTCAACAATATTCCGATGAAGCCAGGTTGGTGCCAATTGCAAGGAAATTTTTTCATTGAACTTTCGACCAATAATGAGCTGCGTGTAGTAAGCCAACCTGCGTTTAAACGTAGGCTCAATTTCAGGGTTGCTGAACGGGGCCCGCAAACCATTGTAGGCAGCTCCTCCAACCAAAACAAGGGAAATGGGTATAGGTTTACTCCCTCTGGTTTGTGAGAGTAAGCGGTATTTAGCAAATCCATCCATTTCTTTTCGATTGGTACTCCGTCCAATCCCTATGCTTAAATTAGAAGAGATACCATAATCAAAACTCATTCGCATGGAGGCATTATCAAGGCCAAAAAGATTGTAAAAGCCATCGCTAATTTTACCGAATCGGTGCAATATGCGAAAATCAAGGGCTCCTGCCCCCAGCATTTCAATACTATGGCTGTTGACAACTCGAGGAGATTTGAAGGCATTCACTACTTGCTCTTTTTCTGTTTCTTCACCCAATAAGCCAATAAGGTTATCCTCTTGGGCCATAATTGCTTGCCAGGACATACCGAGAAGCATGATCGAGCTTATGAAAAATCGATAACTTTGTTTCATCGTGTTATTTTTTTGTGTTTAAAATTTCAAGCTGGGTACTGACTGTAACTTTGGCACTTTCAGCAACTTTTAAAAAGACCACGGTTGGGATATCAATTTTATAGTCCTTCAACAAAACTTCAAAGCTAGAATTTACCCGAACTTTACCTTTCTCGATGGTGATGACCCCTTTGAAATTTGATTCCTTTACTACACCATGTAAGCTCAGCATACCCGTTACATTAACTGGGTAGGTACCATCTTTTGTGAAATCAACCTTACTGATTTCATTAATCTTGCCCTTAAAGGTGGCTTTGGGATATTTTTCGCTTTCCAAGTAGTTTTCATTAAAATGTTTCTGCATCAATGAATTCCTAAAGACAAACTTGTTGATGTTTACTGACCATTCCATTTGCCCTGTATTTGAATCAATTACGCAGAAAGCGCTATTGTTTTGAGCCTTAATATCCTCGACGTCATCAAGTTTGCCTTCTGCATCAAAGATGACTGAACCTGATTTGGAATAGTATTTTGATTGCCCTTGGACGAGTCCACTGACGCTCAACAATGCTGTCAGCAGGAGATACATGCGTGATGTATTCATGATAAAGTTTTTGATTGGAAATGAAGAGAAACCGGAATGTGATTTACCCATTCAGGGTATAGGAACTGGTCTAAATATTTTTTTTAGTTTAAGGCAAAATTATTTAAACGAGCTCCAACGCTGAGTAGTGAGGCAAGAATAAGTGTTCATTTCTCTGAGCCAAAGGATTAGAGAAAGTACTTAAAATGAACCGTTTAATTATCTAATTCTTTGGCAAAATGAACAATTATATTTTTATCGCCCCTGAGGATGCTATTGTAGACTAATTTTTCGAAAAAGCATAGTCTTGATTTTTAACCAATGAGTGACAGTTGTTGCAGGTATTTGAAGCGCTGCGAGAAGTTATTTTACTAGCTGCATCGATTTGGAACCATTCCCAACCATTGTGAGCCGGATTGAATGAGCCGCCACGTTTTACCATGGCAACAATCCCGTAGCCTCCTTTTACTTCTTTGATAAGGATCGTACCAATTGGGTATTGCCCATTGGTACCCCGTTTGGTATTTGGTGGTTTGATCCAGATGGTTCTTGCTGCATCGGTATGAGCTCTACCTTCGGCAGAAAGTGCTTTGTCCAAAATTGCAACTACTTCCCAGTTTCTAAAACCATCGAAGTCAGCGTCCTTCGCGATGAATTCTTCTACGGTCGACGTTGGCGGCGTATTGCTGTCTTCTTTCTCATTTCCACATGAGTTGAAAAATACCAGTATACCAAGCAGAATGGAACAAATGAAAAACATTGGTTTTGCCATGATTTTTTTTACAAAAAAACAAAGAGGTTTGGTACAGAGCTGTCCGTGAAAAGACATGTTGTGTTAATGAAAATGTCATTAGAATTGCATTTTAACTGATTTCATCAAAAGCTATAATGTTTTGGAAATCATATAGATAGTGCCTTAGTGATTTCCATCTATTTTAAAAAATTATCTCTAATATTTGTCTTGGTTTTGCATTCTTTTTTTTTAGGAAAATCGTCCATTATATTGCCCTTTTCATCCATTATCAAGAGCACTCTATTCGTTGATCTTTGCTTTAATTAATTGTTTACTTTAAATCAACGAATCACATGAAATCTAATTTTTTCCTGAATTTACTGCTGCTTTCAGTGGCAATTATCTTTACAAGTTGTGATGATGATAACGCAAAACCCACTGGCGTCAATCCTGATACTGCCGCAAAACAAGCAGTAGATCGTTTTTCAGCTAGTGCAGGAATGCTAATGGTAAGAAGTGCTACCAATGGCCTACCGGCGGCGAACGCTGCAATTGATTTTGACAAGACTCCATTTATTACCAAGGGTTTTGGCCCATCAGGCAACATCGTAGACTACTACAATTTTGATGTACAATCGACCGTCCCTGCCCCAATTTATGTTCCGATGAACAATGGCAAAACCATTGATGGGCAATTAAACATCATTGAACAAATCCCAGGTGATGCAGGATACAATGACTTTTGGGTGGTCAACGCAGTTGAAGTGCCTACGGATTTTGTTGCCAATAGTGTTACTTCATTGGCAGATATTAAGGCCAAAGGGTATACGGTCAAACCCACTACTAATTTGGTCAATTGCCCGGTCGTACCTGAAGGCTCTACCGCAACGAAACGATTGGGTAGTGGAGGAAAAGGCCTCGTACGTGGTTGGTACAAAGGCAAAATTGTATTTTATTTTACTTTTGAAGAAAAGGCCCTTACCGGAAGTACTGTCCCCCTTTCTCCTATTTATGTTTCTTTCAAAATCAACCCGGACAAACCAGGTGGTGGACCTTCATCTGGGTTTATTGACAATGGAGCTGGACTGACCCACAACGTACTAGCAACTCTTCCCGCAGACGCGAGTTACTCCCCTTTGTGGCTGGTGAATGTTTTTGACAATGCTGATTTTAACAAAGTCAGCAATTTGGCTACGGCAAAAGCTGCCAAAATTCTTGGTGCCGGCGTAGCAAACGTAAACTGTCCGGTGGTTAGCCAACAATAGAACCTGTGAAATTTATTTTTAATTGGATGCGTTGCTTATTGTATAGGCAGCGCATTTTTTATGTTTGAAAATAATGGCCAAAACGCGAAACTGTCCGTCAGCAAGCCAACACAAATGAATACTGTTCAAGTACAAAGACTAATTTTGAATTATTAAGGTATACTCTGCTATTCCTAGCTTTGTGCATGACAGTACGCTCCAACTAAGCTCCTGTAGGAGTTGACACTATGCCCAAAATTTGACGGAGTAAAAGGTGATACCCTCAACCCAAAAGCTTGCTTAACCATGGCTCCAACTGGACAACATACCCATATTTTCGAGAACAATACAGCTGCTGCGTTACTGATCAAGCCGTTTAATCAAGATTCATTTAGTCAAATACAAAGGCAATATCACTATTCTATTCTTTGGCTTAAAAAAGGTAGTGCAACGCTCAAAACAAATTGTAATGAATATGAATTGAGGCAGGAGACTATGATGTTTTTTTCTCCTTATCAGCCATTTATCTTGAGTTCTTCCACTGAAATAGTTGGTGAATTAATTCAATTCCAGGCTGATTTTTTTTGCATTTACAAACACGATAAAGAAACAAATTGTAATGGATTACTATTTAACAACCTGTTCAACCCTCCTTTTGTTTTTATCGAAAATGCCGGATATAGTAATGAATTTTTAAGGCTGCTTGAAAAGATTAAAGCTGAAATGAACACTTTTGATTCTTCCAAACAAGAAATGCTGGTTGCTTACCTTAAAATTTTTCTCATCCATGCTGCACGCCTCAAAAAGAAGCAGGAAAAAGAGCATGAAAAGCAACCTTTAGTGGACAATCATCCTTCTGTTTTGCAAACCTTTAAAGAATTAATTGAAGTCCACTTTAGAGAAAAACACTCGCCAAGGGATTATGCTTTGATGCTCAATATCACGGCTAAAACCCTTGGGAGAATCACCAAAATGTATTGCAATAAAACCCTTACTGGACTCATCTCCGAACGCATCATCATCGAGGCCCAACGAGAGCTGTATCTTACTGAAAAATCCGTTAAACAGATCGGAGCGGAGGTCGGTTTTGACGATGAATACCATTTTAGCCGGTATTTCAAAAATGCAACCGGGGTTAGCCCTGCTCATTTTAGAGAAAAACTTGTTGCATTTCACGTCATTGTTTTGTTTCCGTTCCTTAGTTGGTGGATAACCTTGTTTTTTGTTTTCTAATTCAGCTTTCCTACCTTCGCTCCCAGCAAATCTTCAAATAACCAATGGCCAACCCAAACTGGATCAATAAAACTTGGCGACGTGTTTCTGAGGTTTTTTCGAGAAAAAACAACCCGAAGTCAAAAGCTGCTGGTCAGGTGTTGCACCAGGTAACTTATTCTTATGCTGAAAAAGACAAGCAAACCCTAAAACTGGATGTCTATCAACTGGCTGAAGAGGTCAACCTTAAAGGTCGGGCAGCTGTATTGTACTTTCACGGCGGCGGTTTTTCGGAAGGCAGCCGCAATGAAGCGCGATATGTTCAGTTTGCCGAAAAGCTGGCTCGTTTGGGTTTGGTGGCCATTCCCTGCGCCTATCGCCTCACCATGCGTGGGCGCTCAATGAGCTGTGACCAGGCACAATCGGTCAAAATTGCAGCATTTCGCAGTGCTGCCGAGGATGTATGGTCGGCCACCCAGTATGTTCTCGATCACGCAGATGAGTTGGGGGTTTCTCCTTCCCGAATTATTTTGGCCGGTAGCAGCGCTGGTGCAGAAGCGGTGGTCAACGCTGCCTACTGGAAAGAGGGAGATTTGGGCGTAATAAAACGTGATCTTCCGATAGGGTTTCGATATGCTGGTCTATTGATGATGGCGGGAGCAATTTTGGACATCAATTGGATTTCTTCCGAGAATGCTCTGCCGACCATGATGTTTCATGGCGAAAATGATCCATTGGTGCCATATGCCGAAGCCTCCCATCACCATTGTACCCCTGATCAACCAGGTTATTTGCCTTTGTACGGTGCGGGAGCAATCGCTCAACGGCTCAAAATTTTCAATAAACCATACATTCTCATCACAGGTACGGTTGGTGGACATGGTTGGGCCGACAAACCCATGTTTGATCACCTTGATCGCATTGCAGATTTTATGGAAAATGAGGAAAAGCTTCAGGCATTTCGTCAGGTTGAGGAACGTTGGAGATGGGTTTGAAAATAATTAAACCGGCTCTTTAGAACGATGAAGACAAACTTTTCTAAATTTAGTGCTCGAACTGGGTCAATGTCTATATCGATGAAGTTTTCATGTCTTTCAATTGTGCTGTTGTCTGTGTTGTGTGGTGCTTGTAAGCCAGCCGGCAAATCTCCCCATGCAGAAGCGCTAATTGATGGGCGCCAAAAAGCAGGTGGCGATTTTCTGCTGGTGCCTGGAGAAAGGATTGGTCCGCTTTATGCCCAACACAGCCTGGAAAATGATTTGGTGCAGACCTTCGGCGCTCAAAATGTAAAACGCCAGGAAATCTATTTAGGAGAGGGAAATGCCGCACCGGGGTTTGTGATTTTTGGAGATACCCGCAATGCTGTGGAAGTGTATTACGATACCAGCATTGTTAAAGACCGCCCGGCACTGCTCCGCATTAGTGAAGAAGGTACGGACTGGGAGTCGAAACATGGAATTACGGTTGGTACCACGCTGGAAGAATTGGTTCGCATCAATGGAAAACCAATTACTTTTTGGGGCTTTGGTTGGGATTACGGTGGAGCCGTCAGCAATTGGAATGGAGGAAAAATTGATCCCGGATTGATGATTGTACTCGACGATACCCGCAGGAATACGCCAGAATCGTTGTTGGGAGAACGAGAAATTTCATCTTTGGCTCCTGAAATAGATGCGAAAAAGATTGTTGTGAAGGTGATCAATGTACGACTTTAGAATATAATTTTTTTTGTCCAGTATTCTGTCAAATTGTTTTGTGCTGTCTCGTGGTTAATTTTCCGCAGATGCGCATGTTATTCGTATATCCATAAGCCATTGAAAAATGAGAATAAGATGTTTGATTGTTGATGATGAACCTTTAGCGCTGGATGTACTCAATGCCTACATCACCCGTATTGAAGGCCTGGAACTGGTTGGACGCTGCGAAAATGCATTGCAAGCTTTTTCATTAATGCAAGAACAGAGCATAGATCTGCTCTTTTTGGATATTCAAATGCCCAAACTGGATGGCATTGAATTTCTGAAAACCCTGCAACAAAGGCCAAAAATTATTTTTACTACGGCTTACCGCGACTACGCCATAGAAGCCTTCGAAATGGATGCGGTGGATTATTTGTTGAAACCGATTCCATTCAGCCGGTTCTTAAAAGCATTGAGCAAGGCATATTCTCAATTTCAACAAACAGCATCGAATGCTGCTTCAGAATCTCCTCAAAATGGATTGGGTACTTCTATTATCATTGCTCCAGGGATGACTAACCTTTCTACGCTAACGGAAGAACCGCTTCCCCTTCAAACGGCAGACAGCATCATTGTAAGAGCGGATAAAAAAATGATCAAGGTGCCTTTGGATGACATTCAATACATTGAAAGTCTCAAGGATTATGTAATCATTCATGTAGGAGGCCGAAGAATAGTGACCAAACAAAAGATCAGTTATCTGGAACAAAAATTACCCGACGGGAAATTCTTACGCATTCATCGTTCGTTTTTAGTGGCGTTAAACAAAATCCACGCCTTTTCACCCAATCATGTCGAAATCAATAGTCAGGAATTGCCCATTGGACGCAGTTACAAAAGTGAAGTAGCCAAAGTTTTAGGATTTGTATAGGATCACCTAATTTTATTTCTGTCCCTAAAAAAAGAAGACCCACAAGAGCATTCCATCTCTTGCGGGTCTTTTTTATCGGCGGTATTTCTCCAACGATTTCTTATTTTACGATGGTGATGTCCCCTTTAATGATGACACCATTGGGGATGTCCAAGCGCAAAATGTAGTAGTAAGTTCCAGTTGGTAGATCTTGTCCGGTTGCATTGGTTCCTTTCCAATTGTTGAGGTAAGGTTTAGCGCGGTACACGATATCTCCCCAACGGTTGAAAATGATCATTTCATTGTCTTTGTATTGCTCTGGTTGAACTTCCAGAATTTCAAAGCGCATTTCATCGTTTGCTCCATCTCCGTTGGGGGTTATCCCTGTCGGTACGGCAAACTGGAAAGAATTGTCAGATTTAACCTGGATTTTCACTGTTGCTGTATCACAAAGGTCTACGCAGACCTTATTGCAGACTTTGTATTTGAATTCATCTACGCCAGCGCGTCCAGGTAATCCACGGTAAACTACATTGCCTCCGTTGATTCCATCAATCAATCCCAAGGTGGGATCTTTGGCGATGCTCACGACAAAACCTGCAGTTTTACTGAGTTTTTCGTCATTGGAAACAACATTGATTGTAGCGGTGGGTTTGCTTGAACTTGCCGTAAAATTATCCAGCTTGTCATTGTTGGCTACCGGAGCAGACTCCCGAACAATTTTCAGTGTATCCCTACTGTAATTGGCACAATCAGTAGTTGAAAGCGACCAAATAAAGCGGTTGTCTCCATCTTTCAAACCCATCGCCATGGTGTTTGCCAGGTTAGCCATTTCAATGGTGATTCCAGCCGCACTTGTCCATTGACCGGTAGTACCCTTTGGAAGGTTTCCAATTAGTGGTGCTTCGTCGTTACAAGTGGAAGTATCTTTTCCAGCAGAAGCGCGAGCCAATGAGTTATCCAGTGAAACGGTTACAGAAGCTTCATTTGCACAACCGTTTTCGGTATTGGTTACTACCAATTTGTATGTTCCAGGCGCATTTATTTGAGGAGTAAGTGTATTGTCTGAGGTAATGGCACCGTTGCCCGTGCCCACTGTCCACTTGTAGGTGATTCCAGCTCCAGTAGCCGTGCCTGCACCATTTAGCGATACTTTTACTCCAGCACAAGCGATGGGCACCGGAGTAACAGCACTTACGGTTGGCTTTTGAGAATTGTCGGCAATGGTGGTGGTTGACTTGATAGAACAACTATTGGTTGTATTCAAAATGGTCAACTCGTAGCTGCCGCTCTTGGTTGCCGTAACCTGCAAAGGATTTGTGCCCGCAGTCAAAGGCCCATCTGGGCCTTTCCAACTGATTTGGAAGTTTGCTCCTTGCGAACCCGTAGCGGTTATCTGAACGGAAGGTGTTTTACAAGTGAGGGCGGGAGCTTGAGCGATTGACGCCGTAGGAGCGGCTTTATCCGCTTTGATGCTTGCACTATCTGCCCGGAAACATCCATTGGATGTATCTCTTACCGTTAAAACATAAATTCCTGCCTGGGTAATTTTTGCATTGATGGCATTTGCAGGAGATGGTGTAATTCCCCCGCCTTTTGCAGTCCACAGGTAGGTAATTTTTGAACCCGTGCCAGACCCAGTACCATTTAAGGTCAATGTATCGGCTTTACAGGTCAAGGTCTGATCAGGTCCTGCTTGAGCAATTGGCTTAATGGTATCCGCCACAATCTGTGCCAAACCTTCGCCCACACAACCCGAAGTTGGATTGGTGACTTTTAAGGAATAAGAACCCGCCTTATTCACTTTGGAACTAATTGCGGCGTTGTTGCCCACAATATTTCCTCCAGTGGTCGTCCAGGCAAATGTGTAGCTATTGCTTGCAGGTGTAACCGTTCCAGTTAGGGTTAGATCTGGTGCCTTACAACTGATCTTTGCGGTATTGTTGATGATGACCTGAGGTAAGTTGGCATCCTGCAAAATCACAGCAGAATCAACAGCTGAACATCCGCTAAGGGTATCCAATGCCACCAAACGATACGTACCTGCATTAGTGATTCGAAGTTTGGTAGAATCCTTGGCAACTACCTGACCCGCTCTTGACCAAGTCCGCACTAGGTTTTGACTTCCTCCGGATGTACTGGTTAAAGACAGGCTAGGCGCTTTACAGGTCAATGTTCCACCCGCACTTACATCTACGGTAGGAGTTGTTTTATTGATTTTTACAACCACTGTATCTCTGGACACACAACTACTCACCGTATTGGTAACAGCGAGAACAAAGGTACCTGGCGCTGTTACCACAGCATTCAGGATGGTATCTGTTCCGGCTTGAAATTGTCCACCAGTTGTAGTCCATCTGGCCTTGAATTTGGCTGCATTGCTTACACTGGTGGTGAGGATTGGTTTGTCGGTTTTGCAGGAGATGTCTACATCTTTTGATCCTTTGATGGTTGGATAATCCAAACTTGGTTTCACCAGTACCGTATCCAAATCCAAACAGCCATTCGCTTCATCAACAATGCGCAAAACATAAGTTCCCAAATCCTTTACGTCAAATTTCTGTGCCCGACTAATGATGGTATTCTTTGAATCCAACCATTCGTAAATCACAGCAGGAGAATTGTTCTTAGACTTGGTTGCATCAAGCGTGACCGGATCACCTTTACAACCCAGCAGCAGGTCTGTACCTGCATCTGCGTTCGGACGGGTTTGTGCGCTTTTTACTTCAACTGTGTCTGTAGAAGTACAGCGGGTTATGGTGTCTTTAACCTCCAAAGTATAAAAACCTGCAGCAGTTATTTTTGGGTTGATAGAATTGATTTCGCTCGGATCGATTGTTGTTCCTACTGGGCCACTCCATTTGTATTTGAGCGTTTTACCTTGAGAGGATTTACTTCCATCCAAACGAATCGTTTCTCCTTTGCAATCCAACAATAAGTCGTTGCCGGCATTGGAGATAGGAACTGGTGCGTTCCGTACTTCAATGGTATCCTTTTTTGAGCAGCCCGTTTTTTTGTCAAGGACGGTAAACACGTAAGCTCCCGGTTCATCAACTATGGTGAAAATTCGATCTGTAGTACCAGAAATCGAACCTGACAATGCAGACCAGTTGTAAACAATATCTGTTCCCGTGCTGCCTTTGGCGTTGAGGCGCAAGGCCCCTACACAACCTCGAATGGTATCTCGACCCGCATTTGCTTGCGGAACCACTTTATTCTCCGCAATGGTGAAGGTGTCAATCCGTTCAATAGCAGTAGGCTTTCGAGAATCAAAAACCCGAAGTTGAATCCGACCAGCCGGAAGATTGATGGCTTTGGGTTGGAATTGCAAAGGCACTGTTCCAGCATTTTGATCAAGAGCCGTCCATAGATAGAAAACCTGGCCAGTTCCTCCTTGCGTTTTTACTTCGATGGTACCATTGCGTTGACCTGGGCAGGTAGCATTGGTCAGCAAAGTATCAATCAGTACAATCGTATCCTGAATGCAAACCTCCCCTGCTTTAGGGAATACACTTCCCACCCCATCCAGGGTAGTTACAGAAGGGTTTGGCGTGTTGTTGATGTCAATTTTATGGCACTCGTTTACAGCCCCAATCAATTCAAAACAAACCGTAAACATGACCGCAGAATCTGCCAGGGTCTTTCCTGCTGCATCATTGAAATCCGCATTTAACAAACCAACGTTGGCCGAACGGGTATCCAAAACAAGTCCGTTAAGGCCAGCAGAAGGGGTTGCGGATACAAACTTCAAGTCGGTTGGCCAGTTGACTTTAAATTGAGTTGAAGTAACCTTTTTGAAGTTTTCAACTTTGAAATCAACGCATACGGTATCTTTCAAATACCCTTTGGTTTGTCCCATCAACAAGAAGAATCCGGTTGGATTTAAAATACAAACATTGGTTGGAGGCCCGGTAATGCCCACGTTTTTACCATTGGAAGTACTCAAAATGGCTTGACGCTCAAGGGGTAGATCAACAATTTCAATGTTGTTGTCACAATTGTCTTGTGTACCTAATTCGCCTGGAGACTTGCCAGTAATTTTGTAGCAAACCTGGAATATCACGGTACCGTCATTCACCGTAAGCGGATTTGCAGAGGTATAATCAAAAGACAATGCACCACCACTTGCTCCAAGGGTATTGAAGTGGGTACCCAACGAAAGGCCAGGCAATGCAGTGGTGTTTAAGCTTTTGATGGTAGTAAAGTCGATATTTGCAGGTTCCCAGCTAAGCGAAAACTGCAAATCGATCACGCTTTTGAAGTTGCCAACGGTTACATCTGTACAAATTTCATCGCCCGGTTTGCCACTTTTAGGGCTCAAAACGATGCGTACACCCGGAGGCTGAATGATTTGTACTTCGCAGTTGCGGGGTGCCAATCCAATGTTTATACCATCTCTTTTGGAAATAACCGCAGTAGTACGGTTCAATTGAACCGGCGCTTCAAGCAAACTGTCTGGCGCACTGAGCGTCCCACTTAACCCAACTGCTTTGAAGCAAACTTCAAAAAGCGTTTCGCCCGCACTCAAGGTGGCAGATGTGGTTGCTGTAGGAGCTGTCCAGGTTACCCCCAAAATACCATTGGATATGTTGTCCGTGTTGAAAAAGGAGGCACCAAATCCAGGTATTTTGGTATTGATGTTGTTCAGCTTGCTGAATTGTAAAGTGTTGGCGTTCCATTCGGTAAGGAAACTCAAGGTGCTAATGCTGGTCATTCCCTCTACCGTAGTGATCTTGGTACAGACTTCCTGGTTGATTTGGACAGGTTTGCCACAATCAAGAGCCAATTTGAGACCTGGAGGATCACATGGAGCGATATTTACATAAGTAGAAACACCAATGATTGGGATAATTTCCCCTTCTTTGACCGTATTGATGGCTTCCTTTTTAGTAGGTTTATCTGAAAAAGTTATTTCAGCTGCATCAGACCCGCATTTGCCAATAATTTTGAAAAACACCTGGAAAATAGCGGTGCTGTCTTTGAGGCTTATTCCTTTGCCGGTTGGATCGATGTATGACCAGGATACGGTTAAATTGCCTTTGTCTATGTTGCCAGCTACATCGTTGGGACGTCCAAAGCTGCTTGAAGACAGGTTGGTTAACGTTTCCAACGGGAGTACGTTATTGAACTCAAGCAAAGTGGTGTCGTAATTCATTGAAAACTGAAAACTGGTCAATTGGTCAAATCCAGTCACTTTTACGTTGATGAATACGATTTCACCAGAACCACCAGATGCCTCCGTTGCAAAAAGACGGATCGGTCGTACGCCTACCGAAACATCCCCGATGATTGATTCTGAATTGTAACCAATGGAAACGCAATTGCCACTGCCGTTGAAACGACCAATGATGATCGGGTCAATATCGCCGATAAAATCTCGATCTTCACTTAAGCCTATCTGGGAGGCCTGGCCGTATTTCCCAATCACTTTGAAACAAACTTCAAAAATAACCTCGCTATCATTAAGTGTAATGGAATTACTTACATTACAAGGGCCAGGTGACCAATTTAAAAACAAAAGCCCAGACTTAATGCGTTTGGTATCGAAATTGCCAACAACCAGCCCTTTTAATGCAGCGGTTGTTCTTACTTCTTTAAACTCAAGAATGGTACTGTCCCATCGAATTGGGAACTTTAAAGAAGTGATGTCTGTAAAGTCTTTAACAGTGACTTTAATACATACCTCTTCTCCAGAATTTTTTACTGCTGAAGAAAAGTTGAATGAAGGCCCTTGAGCCCAGGCCATCATCTGAACAGCCAGGACAAAACCCAGCAGAGCAAGAATCTTTTTCATGGAAGATGAATTTGGGACATGATGTCCATTTTCCAGTGATATCAATTCAAAATAATGAACTGAGAATCAATTTTGGAATGACAAGGTCAGGTTGATTTCGTGGGTGCCTCCGGTGGATGGACCGAATGTACTAAAGTTGTAATCGAAACCGTACCCAAAACGAAAGGTATTGGACAATCCCGCGTTTTCACCAAGTACAAATCCGGTTTCAAGGTGTGCGGCTCCAGCTGATGAACCTCCAGCGCCAATCCACAGTGCGGATGGCAACTGATAACGCAAGTTGAGGTCTACGTTGACAGGAGCACCAGGAACATATTTTACCCACATTGATGGTTCTAAAAAGCCATCATTGCGGAAAAACTTGTAATAGCCCACCTGGCCATAAAAGTGTTGGGTTCGTTTGGTGAAAAACTCACCTTGTTCGTTGGTAAAGGTGAGATCCAGGCCAAAAGCCTGAGGAACAGACAACCCTGCGTAAAAAATGTCGTCTGAATAACGCCCTCCTACCGCTTGGTAATAAAAGACCCCAACCCCAACATCTGGAAATATCTGGCCTTGGTCAACCCCGGATAGGGCATCGTTTTCATCACGCAATACGATTTCTGATGATTTGACCCGGTATTGAACCATACCGGCACTAAGACCAATGGACAAACCTCCGTATTCGGGGTCGCTGGTCAAGACACCAGCAAAACGACCGTATACACCAGTAAATCCGGTTGGTCCGGTTTGATCATTGATCAATTGACCGCCTAGCATCATGGTCACTCCGCTACCGCCAGAATTGAGCCAGGTAGCACGAACAGTTTGCGTCTTTGGAGCGGCTCCTCCAAATCCAGCCCACTGGCTTCGGTAAGACGCACCTACGGTGATGTTGTTCCGATAGGCGAGAAAATCTGACTCAACCGCCGCTGGGTTGATTATGGTCTGATTTTCTCGATATTGGGTAAACAGGGAGAGCTGTTGAGCGTAAGAAACAGCGGTCGTCAATAAAAAAATGACAAGTAAACATACTCTGGTCATGGGACGAGTTTTTGAGATGGCCAAAAATACCAAAATTCCCTTTGCTTGGTTGTTAAATAATTTTCAGCCTCAAAAATATCTTTTTTTTACGTATTTGAATTATTTCAACGCAATTTTACTGGCATTGAGATAGATAAAGGAAAACCATACACGTAATCAACTGATATAGGGCTGAAAATATACCAAACAAAACCAACTTCGCCAAATGCAGCCCAGTGGGCCAATCAGACCAAATCAAGCTGGTTTAAATCGAAGTACTATATGAATGCAGATTTCTTAAAATTATTTTAAAATGAGGCAGGAAAATACGATTTTGGATTTGCTGGTGACCAACTTGTGGAAACCAACTTTACTTTTAGCCTAAAACCCTTCCCACCTTGCCTAAAACCCTTTCCACCTGGTCTTCAATTCCTTTTTGAATCCTTTGGCGGCTTTTCCGGTGATGGTGAAAAATTTTTGAGCTTCTTTTAGACCCGAACCGGGGTTAGATTCATGGAAACGATCCGCCATTTGGTAAACCATGGCACGAAAGCTTTCTACCGCCAAGCCTGAAGTTCCATAGTTCGCATTGAGGATATCGCTAATCAATGGAATCTGATCAGTGAACAGGCAATTGCGGTCGATGTAGTACTGCTCGAAAGCAAAATGCTTGGGATCACGCAGGTATTGTTCCAAAGTTTGATGCTTGAATCCGAAATCAGCCAGGTGGTTGGTTTCAAAATCGCGTTCCATTTTGCGGTCTTGGCGTTCAAATGCTTCCCAGTTTTTACTGCTTTCCAAGCGCTGAAGTTCTACCTGAGCCAGTTCAAAATCTCGGGGAGCCTCAAATTTGCGCAGGGCTTCATTGATCGAGTAAATGTCCAAATCGCAATAGGCAGCAGCCTGGCATGCTTCATAGATTTTTTGATAGGCAGCATATCCAAGGGCAAATTTGTGCTGGGCGATTAATTGCTCGGCCTCTTTTTTCCCGGTTTCATAAGCCTCTCGTTCCTCAAAACAGGATTCTTTGGCAATCGTCTTGAAACGGGTTTGCAACGCAGCAGGAACGGGCAATTGGTATTGGTTCATGTACTGGCGAAAGACTTTTAGCGCTTCATATTTGGCCTGTTGGTCATAAATGCGTTCTACTTCCTGAAGTTTTTTACTCAACAGATCAGCAAAAACCTGGTCGCGTAAGCGCGTGGCTTCATCTCGTAAAGGCAAACTGTTCACCTTGCTGGCTTGCACCAAAGGATGCAAAATATCCAGTGCTTTTTGTGCCTCACCTCGGGCAAGGAGGGTCTGCCCACGCGTCAATTGCAATTTAAACTCGGTATCTTTAAAAGGATCATCTTGATTCGGATCAACTTTAAGGGTTCGGGCCAGGGTTTTGTTTTCATTGCGGTACCGATTGAGCACTACCGCAGCATCGTCCAGCGTGCCCGCAGTGATCATCCCTTCCAATTGGCGGCGTTGTGCTTCGATTTTTAGGTTGTAAAAAGGCTTGCCCTTGCGCTCATAAGCTTGCGTCAAACTGTCACCTGATTGATTACTGGTGATAAAACCACTTAAATCCTGAAAAAGCATGATTCCAGGCTCTACTTCACTGGCCTTTAAATATTGATCGAGGTAACCCAAACTGCGCAAACTGAAACTTTTGCGCATGCTTGCTGCTTGCGCAATTTGTTGATCTGCCAAGTAGGGGCGGTAAAGGTTGCGCACTGAATCCAGCGAGTTGAAGCGTTTGATGGCCATTTCGGCAGTGCCGGGATTGTACATCCAGCGCTCGGCTTCTTTGGCGAGGTAACTATAATGATCCTGACTCAAACGACGGCGTTCTTCCCGGCTGTTGTTTTGAGGCAAAAAACCTTGCATTTGTTGTTCCAGTGCCTCTACTTTATCCAGCGCCCGAAACCCTTCCTGAAAACGTTGCTGATCGCGTAAGTTGCCTATTTTTCGCATGTACTCCTGGTGCAAATCAACCAACATGTCATTGGTATTCAGGAATTGAAAGCCCGTAGTGCGCTGCATGTTTCTCAGCTGGTTGAGTTCAGTTTCTGCCTGACTAAGGTTGTCGTTGCGCAGGTTATCCACAAAACGGCGTTGCGCATTATCGGCGTACTTTTTTAAGGCGTCTTGCTTTTCGGTGCGTAGAGACGCTGAGGCAAAATTGTTGAAATACCTGGGATTGACCTCCGCAAAGGTGATGGCCTGGTTGTAATAATTGTGAATCAGCGACCAATCCGTCCCTAGTGCCGCCTGTCGGGCACGCTGTTGCAAGACGGCCAATTCATCCTGGTAGGCTTTTTGGATAATCGATTCCAATTCAAGAAAACAGGATTGCTGGTCGCGGTCGTTGCCCAGGAGTTTGCAATACTCGCCTGCAAAAGTCCGAAGATGCGCTTCTTTGTCTCTAAGTAAAGGTTGTCGACCCGCTTCCAGAATGGCATCGTCTCGCTCCTTGTAAATGACGCTGTAGATGTCGCGGCTGAGTTGTTCTCCTGCATAATCGCGATTCAGGCGGATGGCATAGCGCAACTGTGCAAACCGTTGCCGGTAATCAAACTGTCTGCGGCGGAAGAGTACGCTTTGAATTTCGGTGCGCGCGGCTTCCCGGATTTTAAAATCAAAATCATTGAGTGACTTATCGTTAAGGCTGTATTTCTTTACAAAATCGAGGGCCTCCAGATAGGCTGTTTCTTTGTCTTGAAAAGCGCTTGATTGATCCAAGCGGGTGCGCAAACGGGAAAGTTCTTCTTCCTGCAAGCGGTATTTTCGGTCACTGATTTCAGTTTTTTTGTTGCCAAGGTAAGCTGGGTTTTCATTGACCAAGGTTTCAATGTCCCGCATTGTTGCCCATTTTTCTTCGAAATTGCGTCGCGTTGAAACGCTATTGAGTAACTCTTGATAGCGATTGGTATGGAGTTTTTGAAGTAAATCTTCAGCGGTTGATTGGCAATTCCAGTTCAACACGACCAGGCTGTTCTTTTCGCAAAAAGCTTTTGCCTCAAGCAATTTGCTGCGTTTTTGCTCAAAACTACCTGCACTTTGACCCGCATCGATCAAAGCTTGAAAGCGCAACTGGGCGTCTTTTTCCCGGATTCGTTCACTGCAATTGTCTACGCTGTACATGTCGCAAAGCGCTTTGGCATCTTTGAGCTTGTCTTGATTATTGAGTTCCAGCAAACGTTTGATTTCGCGGCCAAAGGCGAGCTTGAGTTGGCCATCGCACCCTTCAAGTTTAGAAACTGTACACAATTCAACAGCTTGACGCAGTAAATTGACAACATCCTGGCTATTTTCTGCTTTTTTGAGCAAATCTTCAAATTTGCTTAAATCATTTGCGACCGGAGCTTTTATGCTGTCCTCTTTGGTGGCTTTAACTTCAACTTGTGCCCTTGGTTTGAGTGTCCCTTTTTTGAGTAAAATGGTGTCTAAATTTTGTGCGGAGAGGCCAGTGCCAAACAACAGAGAGAAGGCACAAAAGTATATTGCTGAGATTAATAGCGGTGTGGATGTCTTTTTCATACAGCTGCAGATTTGGTCATTTTGAGGGGCTCTAAGCTTGAAATTCATATTAAGGACGCAAAATAAGATCCTAAAGTTAAGCATTTCAAAACTTTGCAGTTTTCTTAACCATCTACCCTGTAAATGTTATCGTTTTTAATTAAAAAAAGGTGAGCATGACAAGTTTGATTTCCTACACTAGCGAACTTTTTTGGCCATCATGGCTACAAACTTTTCGCGTTGTTCACCATAAAAGCGCCGAAATTTGATGCGCAAAAAACGAAAATAAAGCCAAAAGTAATGCGGAACAATATGGTAGAGGAAATATCGAATCTCCTCAATACGGTAGATCAGGTAAACAAAAAAGAGGATGAAGGCAACCGCGCTAAATGCAGTGGCCCAAGGTGTGAAAGTTTGTCGGCCCAATGATCCAATGCCTATACCGAACCAGGTTCCGTAAAGAACAACGTAATGGACACTGTAAATGACCAGGGTTTCCCCACCAATTTTCATAATCAATGGCGGGATATTTTTGAAAATTTTGGTAATCCAGATAAAGAGGGCAAAAACGACCAACACATGCCCCAAGCGCCAAAAACTGGCATTGTTGTAGGTCGCCAGTTTAAACTGAGCAATGCCAGTGAGGTGAAAACAGCCTAATAAAATATCATTGACGTTGTAATGAATCCACAAACCGATGCTCAAAAACAACAAAGGAGCCCAGTGCGTGTGGTAAAAATCAGGGCGTTTGTACATGTGCCATCCTACTACGGCTCCAAAAAGGGAATACCCAATCCAAGGGAAAAGAATGAAAGTTGAGCCATTGTCTCTGGTCAGGTAATTTTGAAGAAACATTGGCAACGCTGACCAATCTGCGGTTTTGACTATCGGAGCAATTAAAAAGGCGGTCAGTGCCAGCGCGAAGTACATTAATGGAAGGGGGATTTTGGTGTTTTGATAAATGATGAACACCAAAATTACCGTAAAGACGGCCAAACCAATGATGTGAAATACATCAACCAGGAACATTGAGGGATAAAAATTCAGCGTAAAAAGGTGGTAAAGATTCCATTTCAGGAAATAGCCTAGAAAAAGCAACAACAAAACCCGCTTCAATCCTTTTTGAATGCGCAGGTTTTGGTACCAGGGTCGGGAATCACGCAACATCAAAAAAACAAAAATTGCCCCGCTGACAAAAAAGAAGATCGCAGCAGTCATCCCACGCATGAAATTCCAGGTCCAAAAGATAGGGTGGGTTTCATCGCGGTACTGATCAGCGAGCAAAGTATCCACAAGGTGCCCCTGAAGCATCATCATGATGGCGTATGCACGCAGTACATCCAAAAATACAATGCGCTTTTTAGGTATTGAAACGGGTATCGAAACGGCTGGCGAAGAGGTGTCCAATGCAGTGGTTTTATTTTTGTCAAAGGTTTCGATAATCAGATGGCTTGTATTTTTAATGTCGCCAAGAGAAACCCGAAAACTAGCGCAAAATTAGAGAAAAAAAATGCTGTTGCGCAAGCGAATTGTAAGGCAGGGTTATAACTTTAACTTTTCATTTAGAAATGATAAAACTATGGTAGGCATTATTATGGGCTCAGATTCGGATTTGCCGATCATGCGCCAGGCGGCAGATTTCCTTAAAACCTTCGACATTCCATGCGAAGTAACCATCGTTTCGGCGCACCGTACCCCGGAACGGATGTTTCATTATGCCCAAAACGCCCATGGACGGGGCATTAAAGTGATCATTGCCGGTGCTGGCGGTGCGGCCCATTTGCCGGGGATGGTTGCTTCCTTATCACCTTTGCCCGTGATTGGAGTGCCCATCAAATCTTCCAATTCCATTGATGGTTGGGACTCCATTTTGTCCATTTTGCAAATGCCTAATGGAGTGCCTGTTGCCACGGTGGCGCTGAATGCTGCCAAGAATGCCGGAATTCTAGCCGCGCAGATCATGGGAAGCTTTGACCCTTCAATACAAGCCAAAGTGCAAGCCTACAAAATGCAATTAGCGGAAGAAGTGGCCATAAAGTACCGGAAATTGGAGGTTGAGGGATATGAAGATTATCAGTAATTTTTTGCGTCACATCAAGTAAAGAAAATTTTGCAACGTACTAATTTCGTTAGCGGAATTTCGCTATTTTTATCCCTGAACTGAAATTCCTTTCTCTCATCCAAAAATTCCTCTGCAATATGTTCCATAGATTTACCTTGCTAATGGTTCTTCTGGCCACCGCTTTTTCTTGTGGAAAAGATGGCCTGAACCTCGATGACACAAGCACTAAAGCTTACGATGGGCTCAAACCCCAAACCCGCCAAGAGATCAATCGACAAGTTTTAAACTTGTTGGACGAACACCAAAAATTTGAATGGGGCATGGTGAATGCGCAAACCGTATGGAGTGCCAACCTGCTCGGCGATTCGATCATGTGCATCGGTTACCAGCCTGCCAACGAGAAAAATATCAATCAGCGCATGCACCAAATTGACATTCAGCGCAAAGAATGGAAGCAGGTACGCGAAGAATTGATCAACTACATCGTTGCGGAAACAAATCGCCAAAACCCAAGCAAACAAGTGAGCGCCAAAGACCTGATGCCTTTTGGTCAGGAAGAAGTACTCCCGGTGATTGACATCAAAATATCCAGCTTGGGTATCATCGAAAAATTGCGCAGCCTTCTCGAAGTAAGATACATAGAACCAATGGGTTATAGCTACCAAGAAGAGCGCTTGCGCAGCGATTCTGGTTGCGGCATTAGTGGCAACACCAGCATCCCTGCTGCTGATTTTACAAACATTACTCCGGGAGCTAAGCAATCCTGGCACCATGGTGTGCCTCGTATTGGTACTGCCTGGGGTGTCAATACCGGAAAAGGAATCACTGTAGCCTTATTGGATACCGGTACGCCCAACCCGGGTAGTCAACCCAAACTGGGCAGCCAATTCAATTCAGGCTTATCTACTGGTCGTACTTTAACCAGAATGGGGACTTATGTCAGTTGCTGGTTTTGTGGTACCCCGGATGGACCGGATGACCAATGTGGCCATGGCACACAGATGTCGGGCTTGATCGCCGCTCCACGTGGATACGACGGCACTCCGGCGGGAGTGGCCTACAATTGCAACTTGTTGGGCATTCGCGTTACCAGCGACGTCATTATCAACGGATCGAGTGAAAAGAAAGGGGTGGCAGATGGTTTGGTGATCGCAGGAAACAACACCAGCGTTAAAATCATCAGCATGTCAATCGGCGATATTCTCTCTAGTGGACAAGTAGAAGATGGCGTGCGTTATGCTTACGGCAAAGGCAAAATGTTGTTGGCAGCAGCAGGTACTTCTACCAGCTTTACCAATTGGTATGGGGTTATTTTTCCAGCCTGGATGGCGGAGTGCATCGCAGTTTCCGGGGTTAAGGATGGAGGCTTACCACTTGAGCGCTGTAGCACTTGTCACAGTGGCAGTGATGTAGAATTTGTAGCCGTGATGCAACGCAAAGTAGACAACAACCGTATTGCCCTCACGCTGGCTCCTACCGGCAATGTCCCTGCAAATGTTGGTGGATCTTCAGCGGCTACAGCTACCACGGCGGGCATCGCCGCTTTGATTTGGGCCACCAACCCGGCTCAGACTAGGGCTCAGGTTTATGCCCGCATGAAAGCAAGCACTACCTGGCCAACTGCCCGCGATGGCCAATACGGATATGGAATTATTGATGCTGGGAAAGCTGTGACCGGGCTTTAGTCTGACGCAAAAAATTACTTCCCGATTTTTTTAGAGGCTTTTGAATAGGAAGCTCACTTTAAATGAACCGTTTGACTTCCTATTCAAAACCCAAAATCGGGAAGTAAATTTTTCTGTGTTACTTACTCTGGTATGGAGAAATAAAATTTACTTCCAACATTTGGGGTGCTTTCTACCCAAATCTTACCACCGTTTTTTTCGATAAATTCCTTTGAAAGCAATAATCCCAGGCCGGTGCCCATTTCTCCGGCTGTACCTTTTGAGGAAGCACTTTGGGGGCCAAATAAGTTGGCCATGGTTTCCGGTTCTATTCCAGTGCCATTGTCGGAAATGCAAATCTGCGAATACCCTTTTTGACGTGAACTACTCAATTCAATTGTTCCTCCGGGAAGAGAAAATTTGATGGCATTGGAGAGGAGATTGCGTAAGACCAGTTCAATCATGTTTTTGTCAGCCAGGATTTGCAGATCTTCTTCGATGTTGTTGATGAAAGTTATGCCTTTGAGTTGTGCAGGTTTTTCAAAGGTGCTGATTTTATCCTGGACTAATTCTCTAATGTGAAAAGCTTCGCTTGCAACTGGGATTCCTTTCATCTGAATGCGGGCCCAGGTCAACAGGTTGTCTAACAGACTCTGGATGCTATTGACGTTATTGGCCAAGTCAGGCAGCATATCGCGAAACTCCTCTTCCGATAATACACCTTCATTGACCAGTTCCAAACTCCCAACCAATCCAACAACTGGACTGCGCAAGTCGTGAGATATGATTGAAAACAAACGGTCTTTAAATCGATTGTTTTCAGCAAGTTGAACGGTTTGTTCCTGGATTTCCTGGTTTTGACGGCTGATTTCCTCGTTTTTTTGGGTTAGTTCGCGATTGAGGAGTTTATCTTGCATTCTCCTTAGGTAAATGAAATAAGCAATTATCCCCACAAATAACAATGCCGCGATGAGAAGAGAACTCAAAAAACGCTCCTGATCCAGTTTTCGGCTGCTTTCGAGTTCTCTGCGTTTTTGTTTTTCGATCAGCGCACTTGCTTTCAAATCATACTGATATTTGGCTTCCAGAAGGGCCGTGTTTTTATTGATATCCTCATTGAATAAACTGTCTTTCAATGCATAATGCTCCGTTTGATACCGCATAGCCTCTGCATACTTCTTTTCTACTTGATAAATCTTAGAAATTACCATTGAGCTTTTCATGCGTTGCAGGGGGTTGCGAAATTGAGTGGTGATCTGGTAACTCCAGGTTGCATAATACTCTGCACGATCGAGATCGTGAATTTTAAGAAACAATTCTGCTAAATACAATGCATGATCTGCAATTACAATGGGCTTGTTGGTTTCTAGGGCCATTTGGATGGCTTTTTGCAAAACCCTTTCTGCTGCCGCAAAGTTTTTCAATCCGATTTCCGCAACAGCTACGTCGCGCAATGCATTGCTGATTTGTTCTTTGGTAGCATTATTCTTTTGGCGAATCAATAATGCCAGATTTGCAAATTTTAAGGCTTCGTCAAACTGCTTTTTTTCTACCATTACCCAGGATAGGTGGGTATACGAATAGCCGAGTCCTTCCTGATGGTTTACTTTTTCGAAGAAAGCTTTGCCTTGCTTGAAAAATGTGAACGCACCATTAAACTGTTTTTGGTTAAAACGGGTAACGCCCAAGTTGTCGTAGCAAAACCCTATACCGACCTGATCATTGATGTGAGTAGAAAGTTTCAATGCTTTATAATACCAATCCAGCGATTCTTCAAAGAAAAAATAATGCCGATAGGCCAATCCCATAAAGCGACTAATTTCCGCTTCTCCTTTTTTGAACTTCAGTTTTTTGGCTAAATCAATTCCTTTTTGACCATATTCAATTGACGATGCCATGTCCTGATTGCGGTATTGCCAGCACAATTCTTTGTAAATGAAAACTTTATTGGTGTCAAGAGCTGATTTGGGCAATAACGCCAGCAAACTATCGATAATAGGTGTGGTAATGGGATGCGAATCCCCAGCTCGTAATATCAAGTGGAGGCAACAAAATGTGCCGACAAGCAGTGTTCTGTAGGCCAATGTTGCAGGAATAAGGGATGAACAATGGATAAATACAGTTGAAATTTTTCAGGTTTCAACTGTATTTATTTTACTAATTAATTTGTTGCGTCATGCTAAAGGTGAAGACTCCCCTTACGCAAAAGCAGAATTTCTTCATTTTCTACGTGTTCTGGATCTGGTACGCAACAATCCACTGGGCAAACTGCTGCACATTGAGGTTCCTCATGGAAGCCTACACACTCTGTACATTTATCTGGGACAATATAATACAAATCATCCGAAACTGGTTTCAGTTTGTCATGGGCATCTACAACATGATTGCCCTTTAATTCATAAGGGCCAGAAATACTGGTACCATCAGAGATGGCCCATTCAACACCACCTTCATAAATTGCATTGTTTGGGCATTCGGGTTCGCATGCGCCACAGTTGATGCAATCATCGGTTATCATTATTGCCATGGGTCAGAGAATTTTCATTGTAAACGACCAAGTGCTTGTCCTGGTTCAGAATAATAAAATTTAGCCGTAAAAATAAAAGGAGTTCTCATTATTTTTCAGCCTAATTTCACAAAATCTGTTCCTGCGATTTTATTTGTGCTGTTTATCTTTGCGTTCTTTGCACAATTACCCCCAAACGTCCGCCGCT
Source organism: Haliscomenobacter sp. (assembly GCF_040403615.1). NCBI lineage: Bacteria > Pseudomonadati > Bacteroidota > Saprospiria > Saprospirales > Haliscomenobacteraceae > Haliscomenobacter > Haliscomenobacter sp. The sequence goes on from NZ_JBBAKG010000019.1 coordinate 71,762, forward strand.
ATGTCTGAAAAAGTGACTCCATTGATGGAGCAATACAACAAAGTGAAAAAAAAGTACCCCGATGCAATTTTACTGTTCAGGGTAGGGGACTTTTATGAAACTTTTGGCGCGGATGCGGTTACCGCCTCTAAAGTATTGGGCATTGTACTGACCAGCCGCAACAATGGAGGCAATGATGTCGAATTGGCGGGTTTTCCTTTTCATTCCCTGGATTTGTATTTGCCCCGAATGGTGCGGGCTGGATATCGGGTAGCGATTTGTGAGCAATTGGAAAAACCTTCGCCCCTCAAAAAGATTGTTCGCAGAGGCGTTACTGAGGTCATTACTCCGGGGCTGGCGGTAGATGACAAATTGCTGGATCACCAGTCCAACAATTTTTTGGCCGCATTGTACTTTGGCCGCAAGGATGATTATGGAATCGCTTTTTTGGACATTTCCACCGGAGAGTTCATGGTCAGCGAAGGCGATTGGACTTACATCGATAAATTGCTGCAAGGCTTTAATCCTTCAGAAATTATTTTTTCAAAAGACCGCCGCAAAGAGTTTGAAAGCCGTTTTGGAGAAAAATTTTACCTCTATACCCTCGACGAGTGGGTCTTTACCGCTGATTATGCCCGGGAAAAACTGATCAAGCATTTTGAAGTACAAAATTTGAAGGGCTTTGGGATTGAGGATCTTGACTTGGCCCAAATTGCGGCAGGAGCAGCCCTGCATTACCTGGAAAGTACCGAAAAAAGAAACCTTAAACATATTTCCTCCATTACGCGCATTCACCCGGATCGCTACGTGTGGTTGGATCGATTTACCATACGAAACCTGGAATTGCTCTCCAGCCCGCATGAAACCGGGGTATCCTTGCTCAAAATCCTGGATCAAACTGTCTCTCCGATGGGCGCTCGCCTGCTCAAAAAATGGATCGTACTTCCACTAAAGTCAAAACTGGCCATTGATGCCCGTTTGGAAATGGTGACCTACTTCTTGGAATCCGAAGAAGAAGGGCGCGAAGTAGAGCAATACCTCCGGAAAATGGGCGACTTGGAAAGACTCATCTCCAAAATTCCCCTGGGCAAAGTAAACCCAAGGGAATTGGTACAACTCAAAAGGGCACTTATGGCAGTAGCCCCATTGAAGGCTATGCTGACCAGTACTACACATCCCGAACTGGTTAAAATTGCGGACGGACTCAACCCTTGTCCTGGATTGGTGGAGCGAATCGGCAAGCAAATTGTAGAGGAACCTCCAGTGAACCTGGCCAAAGGAGGCGTGATTGCGGATGGATTTTCAGCAGAATTGGACGAATTGCGTCACGTAATATCCCACGCCAAAGAGCTTTTATTGGGCATTCAGGAAAAAGAAATCGAACGCAGCGGCATTCCAAGCCTGAAAATTGGCTTCAATAGTGTTTTTGGTTATTACCTGGAAGTAACCAATAAGTACAAGAACCAAACGCCCGGGGAATGGATTCGCAAACAGACCCTGGCCAATGCCGAACGCTTCATCACCGAAGACCTCAAAACCCTGGAGGCAAAAATCCTGGGTGCGGAAGAGCGAATTTTGGATCTGGAAGATCGTTTGTTTCAAGAATTGGTGCTGGATTTGGCCGATTACATTCAACCCGTACAGCACAACGCAACCCTGCTGGCTCGCCTGGATTGTATTCTGGCCTTTGCTAAAGTGGCTGCTCGACAACTATACTGTTTGCCCCAAATGAGTGAAGGACTGGAAATTGACATCAAGGATGGCCGACACCCGGTCATCGAACAGCAATTGCCACTTGGGGAGACCTATGTACCCAACGACGTCTTTCTGGATCATGAACAGCAACAGATTCTGATGATCACCGGGCCAAACATGGCCGGAAAATCTGCTCTATTGCGCCAAACTGCACTCATTTGTTTGATGGCCCAGATGGGGTCTTATGTTCCAGCTCGAACCGCAAATTTGGGCGTTTTGGACAAAGTATTTACCCGGGTAGGTGCTTCCGACAACATTTCTTCAGGAGAGTCTACCTTTATGGTGGAAATGAATGAAACCGCCAGCATCATGAACAACATCTCTGACCGGAGTTTGATCCTTCTGGATGAGATTGGTCGGGGTACCAGTACCTATGATGGTATTTCCATCGCCTGGTCGATTGCCGAGTATTTGCACAACAATCCGATTGCCCGCCCCAAAACTTTATTTGCCACGCATTACCATGAACTGAATGAATTGGCCGAGAAATTTGTACGGATCAAAAACTACCATGTTGCTACCAAAGAGGTAGGCCAAAAAGTGATTTTTTTGCGCAAACTGACCGCAGGTGGCAGCCAACACAGTTTCGGTATTCACGTAGCCAAAATGGCGGGTATGCCAAAACCGATCGTAGACCGTGCCAACCATATTCTGGAACAATTGGAACAAAAATCAATCGCACAGGAAGGGATTGATTCGACAGGGCCAAAAATTGAAAAAGCACAGACCAAGGCCATCAGTACGGAGGCCATTCAACTCAGCATTTTTGAAACGGTAGACCCTATTGCTGGTCAGTTGAAGTCCATGATCAATGAGGTTGACCTCAATACCATGACTCCAATTGATTGCATGCTGAAATTGCGGGAATTGAAAAATTTGATTCCGTGACCCCAATGAAAAAGGGCAATCACGAAGATTGCCCCCACAGAAGTTTGGTTTTTTGAGATAAAATCCCCCTTTTGACGACAGTTCAATTCAAAGTCACCAACGATTAGAAAATACTTTTCATGAAAATTGCATTGATTGGGTATGGGAAAATGGGAAAAGCCATAGAACAAATCGCCCTGCAACAAGGACACGAAGTGGTACTCCGCCTCGACGTCAACAACCCTGAAGAATTTACGGCTGCGAATTTGCAGAAAGCCGATGTCGCCATTGAATTTACGCGACCAGAAACTGCCTTTGAAAACCTACAAAAGTGCCTGGAAGCTGGTGTCCCTGTTGTAGTTGGCACCACAGGATGGTTGCACAGGCTTGAAGATGCCAAGGTCATTTGCACCCAACATCAGGGCGCCTTGTTCCATTCTTCAAATTATAGTGTTGGTGTCAATATCTTTTTTGCAGTCAATCGATTTTTAGCCCAAATGATGAATGGGCACCCCCAATACGAGGTACGCATGGCAGAAACCCACCATACTCAAAAACTGGATGCCCCGAGTGGTACCGCGATTACCTTGGCAGAAGGAATCCTGGAAAACCTGAAACGAAAAACCAACTGGGTCAATCAGCCTACTGAGGAAGCGGAGGAGTTGTCTATCCTTTCCTATCGGGTCGATCCCGCTCCAGGAACACATGAGGTATATTACGAGTCTGCCATTGATACCATTGAGATTAGGCATACGGCGCATTCGCGGGAAGGTTTTGCCAGTGGAGCCATGCAAGCTGCGCTGTGGCTGGTAGGCAAAAAAGGAGTGTTTGGAATGGCTGATTTATTGGGATTTTAACACAAACGGGTAAAAAAATACCATTATGAAAAAGCTGCGTTTACTTTGGTTACTGCCTTTGTTGGCTCTGCTCTACGTGGTTGGGGTGATCGGATACGGTACACTTACTGATTATCAGCCAACTGGTGCATCTCCGGCAGAAGTTGGAGCCCATGCTAGCGAGAAGATCGTCAAAGACAGCGTTCTGTCTTTGCTGAGTTGGAACCTGGGGTACGCTGGTCTGGGTGCCGAAGCCGATTTTTTTTACCAGGGAAGTGGCTTTTTCACCTCACGCGGTCGGATGGTGCGCCCAACCAAAGCATTGGTCGATCAATATTTTGAAGGCACCACCAATGCCATCAAAAACTACAAGGCTGATTTTTATCTTTTTCAGGAAGTTGACTATGCGTCGAAGCGAAGTTATTTCCGGAATCAATTCAAGGCCATTCAGGAAAAAGCGCCAGGTTTCTTTGCGGGATACTTTCCCAATTACCGGGCCAAAAGGGTGCCATTGCCCTTGTTGGAGCCCTGGAATGCCTACGGTGCTGTAAACAGTGGCTTGGGTACTTACTCCAAGTTTGAACCCACCGAAGCCAAGCGCTTACAAATGCCGGGTAAATTCGGTTGGCCCAAACGCTTGTTTATGCTGGATCGTTGTTTGGGCTTTACGCGGTACAAAACAAGCTTCGGCAAAGACCTGGTCGTGATCAACATCCACAACGAAGCATTTGACAAAGGCGGCATCAAGCAGCAGCAAGAACGCTTTTTGCGTGACCTGGCTTTGCGGGAATACGCCAAGGGCAATTATGTAATTGCAGGCGGCGATTGGAACACTTGTCCGCCTTTTTTTGCGCCCGATAAGTTTATGCCAGGGAAGGCTCCAGCAGGGGAGGAGGGACAAAACATGAATCCTGATTTGTTTCCAGCCGACTGGAACTGGATTTATGACCCCACAGTACCTACCAATCGCAACAACGACCGACCTTACCAGCAGTTTAAAACTTTTGTCACCTTGATCGATTATTACCTCGTTTCACCCAATGTGAAGGTGCGCAAGGTGAAAGGCATCAAGCAGGAGTTTCGGTTTTCGGATCACCAGGCGGTATGGATGGAAGTGGAGTTTATAGTGCCCTGATTAGCTCGTGGGAAAGTCCGGTTAAGGCCGCTATTTCCTCATTTGGAGTTCCACTTGACTTGAGTTTTTTGGCTAAAGCAATGATGAGTTCGTTCTTTTTATCCAGTTCTTCTTTGGTATTTCCGAGTTCTTCTTTGGCATTCCCGAGTTCTTCTTTGGTATTTCCGAGTTCTTCTTTGGTATTTCCGAGTTCTTCCCGGGTTTGTCCGAGTTCTTCTCGGGTTTGATCTAGCTGGCCTTTGAAAAACGCAATTTCGTTTTCGCGCTCCAGAAGTAACTTGAGAATTTCATCTTCAGCCATCATGGATTCCTCCAAATCGGGATTGTCCTTGTCGGCAGATTGCAAACGTGCTACTATTCTTTCCAGGAAACCGGGCAACAACTTTCGCATTACCCTCAAGCGATGTTCGTTGTTTTTGAAGCGTTCTTGCTGGTCAAAGAGTTTGAGCAAGGCATATAGTTTACGTTTGTAATCGTCTTGCAGGTATTCTTCCTCATGGATGTTGCGCAGATTGGGCAATTGTACCACCAGCATGTCATAACTCAAGTTGTCGATAAAATCGTTGTGCTTTTGGAGAAACTCGTTTTTAAAGACGCCTAATTTGGAACGATTCACTTTGATCAACAAGTCATTGAGTTCGTTTTCGATCCGAAAATTCAGGATGAAAATAGGAATGAGACGAATAGGCCGCTCCACCACTGTGATGGCTTGTGACTTGTGGTGCGTTACTTCCTCCAGGCGTTTGTGTTGGAAATTTTTGCTGATGTAGCGTTTGAAACGAAAAATATCGGTGGGTTCGGCTGCTTTTTGCAACTCGATCATGATCAACTCTTCCGATCCATCTTCCAATTGAATAGTAGCCGTAAAATCGAGATGAAACAAGCTTACATCGTCATCTGTGCGCGGGTCTTTTACCGTACCTGCTTTTTTGATGGGATGAGTAAGGGGCTCCAGATGCAATTTGAGAATTTTTTCATTGATCAGCGTGGAAAGCACAATGACCGCACTTTCGTAATCTGCCATCAAATACCGAAAGACCACATCGTAGATGGGGTTGGGAATGATGATGTAGTCGTTGTCTTGATAATTGATCGATTCCATTCTTTTATTGCTACATTAAGGCATTGCACTTCAAGTACAAAAATACAAACAATCTTCTTTTTGTCAAGGAGGAGTGTAAACAAAAGTTTGAAAATTCAACTGGTTCAAAAATTTGCAAGAAAAAATTTCACTTTTTCTTGCAAATGTTGTACCCCCCCCTAAATTGCAACATTATTTAACCCAATAAATCTACTATTATGCTGTTATTGAATCTGATTCTAGACCTGCTTATCGGCACAAGTGCACAAGCAAAAGGAAAAAAAGGGGTGGTAACTGACTTTATTGATGGAGTATAAACTGCCTAAATTTGGAGCGGTATTCACAGAAGTGGATACTGCTCTTGTTATTCTAGCTCAGTGATCTTTTCGAGTAGCCAGTCGCGGGATGGAATGTTTTTTGTTGCTTCAACTTCTGCTTTCAACTGAGAAAATGCCTTTTTGTTGGTTGGGGGAAGGCTGATTAATTTTTTTGTGAACCTGATCAGGTTCTTGTAGTTGATCTTCCTTGCCAATGGAATTTCCTTATTTCTGTTTAAATAAACCCTGAAGCTTTCTAGTAATGAAAAAAGAGGCTCAAATTCACCTTCTTCATAGTAAGCTCCAATTAGCGTAGTCTTTGCATTACAGTTGGTTATGTAGTCATTGTATTCCACTTCTTGTAGAATTTTCACTACGTTAGAATATTTTTTCTGATAGAAATACAATTGGGATAAATTGAAAGAGAGTGTATTTTCTCGTAGTTCAGAAGGTAAAATACTTATATATTTGTAAATAAAATTTTCAGTCCAATCAAAAGCGCCATTCCGCAATCCAACCACAACAATGTTTCTGAACTCAAGCGACTCCATATGCCCTTCCAGCATAAAAAAATCTTTATCAATTAAATTCTTATATACACCAAATAATTCTTTGAGAAAGATACTATTGCCTTGATTTAGTTGATTGATACAATAATTTTGAGCGAAATCGTAGAATATTTTTTCTTGACTCCGGGGAAAAAAATGAGAAGAATCCAAGAGCAACTGTTGAAATTTGTAATAATGCTGAATTTCTTGAGGTTCAGCATACATCTTGAATATTTGATAATATATTGCAATAAATGGAATCCTCTGATATTGCTCACGTTCAGCAAAATTTAAAACATCGTCAATCAATGAAATTTCATATTCGTGTTGTGCGAATTTTTTTCTGGAAAGCACTTCACAATAAATCTTTAGTTTTTCACCGATGTAGAAATAATCAAGCAATTTGGACATTTCTTCCAAATTGGTTTTTTCAGTTTTCTTTTCTTCAAAATCACTGATTAATTGATCATATGATGTTTCAATCAAAAACTGACCCAGGTAAAAATTACCATCCCTATGCGTAATTTTTCCAGGAATCTCTTTCACTGACTTTAGAGCAGAATTGTGCATTTTTTTTAGTTTCCTTTTTTTGATAGAGCGCAACAAGTAGGTTTGAGCAATGTAGTTATCTGTTTCAAATTCTTCCTGAATGAGAAATTTTTCTATCAATTTTAGCAAATCGGATTGATACTTTCTGAGACGAGTATCGTCTAATGGAAGTTCAGGAACCAAGGTTTTCCAAATTTTTTCCTTAGTCCAGTCACTTTTGCTCGGAACGTTGATTTCATTAACCAGTAATTCAAAAAGAGCACTGACAACTTTATCTTTATTAAAATATGGAGAACTGATGAACTTGCGTATGCGATTTTGTTCCAGCTTGTCAAATTGGGAAAGGATGTGAAAAAGCTTAAAGT
>NZ_JBBAKG010000020.1:0-20508 GCF_040403615.1 Haliscomenobacter sp.
TAAACTCCTAATTATTGAAGAACTTTTTTTGAGTTTCTTTTTAGCCGATCTGCTGACTCGTCATCTCCCTCAATCCTCTTTCTTCTTTTGCCTTGCTTTCAAAGCGGAGTGTAAAGGTAGTATTCTACTGCTTACAATTCAAAGCTTTTATTAAAAAAATATGCATAATTGTAAATTTGGTAGGTTACTACTATTATGGTGTAAGCGAGATTGTTTACTTCATCTTATTCAATCGAAGATACAAATCACCGATATTTTCAAAAATCTTATTAACTTGCCAAGCTAGAAGATACCAATCAGAAGGAGATGGATCAAGCGTATTTCCATTTTCTTTTAAAACACCATAGGTCAGAAAACTGTGAGACATCTCATTCCACATTTCATCCAGGAGCAATTTGATCAGCGAAATTTGCACAATTCGTTGCAAGCATACGTCATGTTTGTGGACTTGTCTGGATTCACACCTCTCACAGAAACCCTGATGGGCAAAGGAGGAAGGGGTGCAGAAGAGTTATCGCTGATTCTTAAAGAGATTTTTGAGCCTTTGGTGGAAGTCGTTTATACCCACGGTGGGTTCATCCCTTACTATGCTGGCGATGCATTTACCGCGATTTTCCCGCAAAGTGAGGAAATTGGGGTGGATGTCTTTATGGATGCAGCCCTATCGGTAAGGGATCTTTTTAAACTGCGGTCAAACAAATTTGGTGCATTTAAAATTGGGGTAAAGATTGGCCTGTCTTACGGTACGGTAGAATGGGGCATCGTTGGTCGCTATCACCGGGCTTTTTATTTTCGGGGAGATCCCGTCCAACAGGCGGGCATTTGTCAGGATTTAGCCAAAAATCACTCCTCTTCTATCGCTTTGGATGGAGTACTATTGTCGCAATTGCCGCCCAATATCGATGTAATTCCTGTAGGAGATAACTTTTTTTGCTTGGGTCCTCATGTCACCGTACAACCGGTTAACCTGACATTTAAGGAACTTCCAAAATTGCGCCGAGATGTTTTGGAGTTGTTTTTGCCACCAGAGATTATTGATTACAATCAGGTAGGAGAGTTTCGAACGGTGATTTCTGTTTTTATTGCATTTGAAGGAGTACCCAATCATACCTTGCTCAACAAGTTTGCCGGAGTTGTCATTGAGCAGATCAACAATTTCAGTGGTTATTTCAAAGAAATTGATTTTGGAGACAAAGGAGGCGTAATGACCTGTTTTTTTGGGGCACCTGTCTCTTTTGAAAACAACATCGACCGCGCACTGGAATTCATCCATGCATTGAATCAGGAGTTGTACGAATTGCGTGCTCAATACGGGGTGCAATTCAAAGCCGCTGCAACTGAAGGCACCGCTTACACCGGTCTAATCGGTGGACGAGAGCGCTTGCAGTACGCAGCGGTGGGCAATCGGGTCAATTTGGCTGCGCGCATCATGGCTCATGCCGAATGGGAAGAAGTATTGGTTGACGGCGAAATTCAAAAAAGCCGTTACTTCAGTTTCCAGCACCGTGGGGATATTCAATACAAAGGAGTAAAAGGAGACATACCTACTTATGTACTGATTGGGCGAAATGAAAGTCGCCAACAAGTATACAACGATAACATGGTTGGTCGGGATGCGGAAATGTTTCAGCTTATTGATTTCACCACACCATTATTGGATGTACTCCCTACGGGTATAGCCTACGTTTTTGGCGAAGCCGGGATTGGAAAAAGTCGCTTGAGTTATGAATTGAAAGAGTCTTTGATGGCTGATCAAAAAGTACAATGGTACTCTTGTCCAGCGGATCAAATTTTGCGCAAGCCCTTCAATCCCTTCGTGTATTTTTTAAAGAATTACTTCGATCAGTCGCTTGAAAAAAATACGGCACGCAACCTTCAGCGGTTTGAGGCCCGCTTTCAACAATTACTCGACAAGCTACATGGCATATCTGATGCGCAGGCTTTGCGCGACGATCTGATCCGTACCAAATCTGTTTTGGCAGCACAGGTCGGCATAGTTTATTTCGATTCTTTGTGGGAACAACTGGACGCTCGAGGGCGCTACCAGAATACCATTCAATCCATCATTGATTTGTTTTTGGCCGAATCACTGATTCGACCACTCACCATAGAACTGGAAGACGGCCACTGGATTGACGAAAACTCTCAGGAATTGCTCGTCGAATTGGTGCGTTACCTGAAGCGTTATCCCATCTTCTTGCTCATCACTTCCCGCTATGGAGAAGAAGGACAGCGGCCACAGATTTTGGATCCTTTGCTATTGGAAACCCACCAGGTACGCGGGCCATTGGAAATAGACCTCAACGTGCTGCAACCTGAAGCCGTACGCCAGTTTGCAGAGATTAAACTACAAGGCCCTATTTCTAATACCTTTTTTGTGCTTTTGCAGCGTGCGGCCAACAGCAACCCTTTTTACCTGGAACAACTGTTGGAATATTTTTCGGAGCAAATGCTGCTCAAAAAAGTGGATGGCTTATGGAACCTGACCGACGAAAACATTCAGTTGTCGAGTTCTATCAACTCTATTCTCACCGCCCGCATCGACCGCTTGCCTTCTTTGGTCAAAGAAACGGTTAAAGCTGCAGCAGTGATTGGCCGCGAGTTTGAACTACCAGTGCTAACCGAAGTGATGAAATACAATGAGGAATTTTCCAGGAGCAACCAGAATGTAGAATTGCTGACCGAGCAAATCGGTGTAGCTGAAAAAGTGCAAATCTGGCGGGCAATGAACGAGTTGCGGTACATTTTCCGCCACTCCTTGCTGCGTGAAGCGGCTTACAGCATGCAGTTGCGCGCCAGGCTTCAGCAGTTGCACCGCTTGATTGCGGAAGCCATTGAGCGCCTTTATGCCGATCACATCGAAGAACGGTTTGTGGATTTGGCCTTCCATTATGAGCAGGCAGGGGTATTTGACAAAACCTGTGCTTACCTGCGCAAAGCAGGCGACTTCGCCCGGCGCAACTTCCAAAACCAACAGGCACTGGAATTGTACGAAAAACTACTCCAGTTGCTGGGCAGCAACCAGGACATTGCCAGTCAAATCAAAACATTGCTCAAAAAGGGCAAAATACAGGAACTGATTGGCAAATGGGACGAATGCGAGGAGAGCTACAAACTCGCATTGGATCTAGCCAAACAGCACCGCGATGTGGTTTTGCTGGGTCGTGCCCACAACAGCATGGGTAGAGTAGTCATGCTGCGCGGTGATTATACCGAAGCGATGCGTTATTACCAAAAATCGGTATTGCTTTTCGAATCCGTAGACGACAAGTTTGGCTTTGCGGAAGTGTATGGCAACTTGGGAAATCTGTATTTTCGACAAGGAAAATACGAAGAAGCCAAAAAACATTTCCAAAGTGCACTAGCCATCGGCCAGGAAATACGGGGATATGTTGTAGATTCTCAAATTGTAGCCAACCTGGGACTCACCTACATGAACCAAGGGAATTACGACGAGGGCATCCGCCAACAACAAGAACAATTGGCCTATTGCCAAGCCCACAACGACAAACCGGGCATGGCCACTATTCATACTTACATTGGCATTGTATTGCAAGAAAAAGGAGATTACCAGGAGGCTTTGTTTCACTTTCAGGCAGGGTTGGATCTGGCCAACGAATTGGGAAACAAACACCTCACAGCGGTAGCCATTGGCAACATCGGCCTCATCTACGAGCGACAGGGCAAGTACAATGATGCAATGGAGCTGTACGTAAAAGACCTTGAACTCACCGAAGAACTGGGCGACAAACAAGGTCAATCCATCGCCCTCGGCTTCATTGGTCAATTGCTCAATATTCAGGGGGATTTCCACAAGGCAATCGAATACATGCAAAAAGCTTTGATGCTGTGTGAAGAGTTGGGATATCAAAAAGGACTGGCTAAAGCCGTCAACACCTTGGGCGATATTTTTTACAACCTTCAGCAATATCCACGTTCCTTGCATTTTTACAATCGTGCCATCGACATCACCCGTGCTATTGGCAACAAGTTGGTACTGGGATTGAGTTTGGCAGAAAAAGGTACGGTTTTACTGGAAACCGGGGAACACGCCGAGTTGGATAAAGCTTGCAATGAAGCCCAACAGTTGGCGCGAGATCTGGATCACCCCGATTTGTATTTTGAGGGCGCCCTGCTCAACGCCAAACGGCTGAATCTATATGGTCAAGCCTCGGAAGCAGAGCAGGTACTGCAAACTGTGCTGAAACGTACGTTGAGTCCTGATCAGCAGGCAGCGGCATACTTTGAACTTCATCGTTTGGATGCCCAAAATGCTGAGCTGACTCGCAATGCGTTGGATTTGTACACCCAATTGGTTGCAAAAACACCAAAGTTTATCTACCAATCGAGAAAAGAGGCGCTGGAGAAAGCCTTAGTAGAATAAAAAGTACACCATATTCAAGTCCACAATCTTGTTTTTCAATCGCTTTTTGCTTTTGTTGGCTTTGTTGACCTTTTCCTGTTTTGCTTTTTCGCAGCAGGATTCGCTCGTCCATTTTCGTTCCCGCAATCAACTGGCCAATTACCTCCGCTTCAACTGGGATCGGCAAAACGCCCTCGAAGATCCCAATCAGGCTTTAGTCATTCTGGATCAAAGCATCAAAAAACTTTGGCGTACACCCAAAAATGCCCTTGAAGCAGAAGAACTACTTTGGGCTCAACTCAGTCGGGCCGATTATCTTTTCCAATTGGGCAAAGTACTGGAATCGGTGCAAGCGTATGAAGAAGCCTTGCGTTGGCACAAACGCTATCATTTTCCAGAGATGGTGGAGTACTTGTACAAACCCCTCATTGCCCATTACACCCGCTTGGGTGAAAACGAAAAAGCCCGCGTACTTTACGATCAAGCACTGAAAGAAGCAGGCCAGGAAAGTTTGCCCGGATTGTACAACAACCTGGGCGTTACGTACTGGAACGAAAGCCGCAACGCTGAAGCTTTAATTTATTTTGCCAAAGGACTCCAGATTGAGGGGCTTTCGCCTGCAAAAAAAGGCTTGCTTTGCTTGAGTGAAGCGCGCAGCAGATTCGAATTGGGGCAAAGTTCTCGAGCTTCCGAAGTATTGAAAAAAGCCTTGCACACCCTCGAATCGATTCCTCAAAAAGACCAGGACATTCTGGATTATCTGGCGGGAGCATATACTTTGCAGGGAGCAATGTACCGTCAAAGTGGCGCGTACGCTTTGGCTGAGAAAGCACTCACCCGTGCATTGCAGCTTGCCCGTAAAGTGTACGGCACTCAGCACCGCGAATACGGCAAAATCAACCTGGAATACGCCAATGTGTTTTTGCAAAAAGGACAAGCGGAACAAGCAATACACTTTTTTGATGCCGCTTTAACTGCAGTGATTCCACTCTACAAGCCCATTTCACCCACTTCTTTGCCCGAGGGAAAACACCTTTATGAAGAAAATACCCTCTACGAAGCCCTGGCAGGCAAGGCAGAAGCACTCGCCCTTTTATACAAAAAGAACCATTCGCTGCATTACCTGGAGGTAGCGTTCCACTGTCACCAATTGGCCCAACAAGTAGAACTCTCGCTGCGCAATACCTTGCAATTTGAATCCTCCAAACTCAGTTTGCTCGCCTACAGCCGCAAGCGGATGGAATCCGCCATTGCCATTGCCTTTGACCTATACACCCAAACCAACCACACGCGCATTTTGCAGAATGCCTGGACGATGCTTGAACAAAACAAAGCAGCCGTACTCCTCGAAGCCGTGCAAGAAAACCGCATCAAACAAGCCCTGAATACCGGTGATACCTTGCTGCTGAAAGAGATTAGATTTAAAAAGCAAATTGCCTGGTTTGAAAATGCTGCGCTCAGCGCCGACAACAATTCTCTCAATAAAAACTACCTGCGTCAGGCCAATCAAATTCGCGATGCATTGGCGGATGTAAAAAAACAGTTGACCAAAAAATACCCGGCTTATGCCCATTACAAAGATCAATTGGCGGCACTTGACTTTGATAAAATCCGTAGCCGCTTGTTGGATCAACAAGAAGGAATGGTTCTGGAATTTTTTGTGGGAGCGGATCAAACCTACCTTTTTGGCATGTCTGAGGCAGGGCAATTCAGTTGGGTAAAAATTGGTTCATCCAAAACCTTGCATGCAGAGGTAGGGCAAGTTCTACGTTTGATCCAGGATAAAACGGGCTACGACGTGCAACATTACCAGCAAATTGCGTGGCAACTTTTCTCCAAATTGGTGCCCAAAAGGTTGATTCCCTCCTCCTGTACATCCATAGTTTTGATTCCCGATGCCTGGTTGAGCGCGTTGCCTTTTGAAGCGTTGGTATCATCAGAAAAAACCGTGGCAAGGTGGTCGCAAGTTCCGTTTTGGTGCCGTCAAGTACAAGTACAATATGGCTATTCGCTGGGGATTCTAATGTCTCAGCAAGATTTGCAAACCCCGAAAAAGGCCTGCTTGCTGGCCTTTGCACCAGAGTTTGTTCAAAACGAAAGGGGCTTAACACCTTTGCGCAACAGCAAAATTGAAGTTGAACAAATCAAGGGAATCACGAAACGAGTATTTTTTAATTCGGATGCCAGCTGGCAATATTTTGCCGAAAATGCGCCAAAATACAGCATCCTGCATTTGGCGACCCATGCCTCGGCAGATACTCTGCGCAACACTGCCGGAATAGAATTTTACGAGCGTCGGGCTTCATTGTCCGATATTTATGCATTGTCCTTGCAAGCCGACCTGGTTTGTCTGAGTGCCTGTCAAAGTGGATTGGGCGAATGGCGAGAGGGTGAAGGCGTGATGAGTTTAGCACGGGCTTTTGCCTACGCTGGCACCAAGGGACTGGTGGCTACTTTATGGTCGGTCAACGAAGCAGCAAGTTCAACGCTCTTTGATTCTTTTTATGCCCATTTGCGCAGCGGACAACGCAAATCGGTAGCACTCAACCAGGCAAAAATCGATTATTTGGACAATCCAGATATTCCGGTTTTCCATAAAGCACCTTATTACTGGGCCGCATTGACTTACATTGGAGAAGACAGTGCCATTGCAATGCAGGCACCTTTTCCCGTGGCTTGGGTGCTGGGGGGAATCGCATTGCTGGGCTTGGTACTTTACATTTATTTAAAAAAAGGTAAGCTTATTGGTTTTTGGTTTTAATTTAAATCAACCTCTTGTTTTATAATCAAACAATCATTAAATTTACAGCCAAATCTCTTAACTGAAATTCACATGGCAATTCAACTCATTTCCCGCAAACAAATTGGTATTCGCATCGGTGAGTTGCGTAAGGGGAAAGGCTTGTCTCAAGCAGATTTAGCTCAAAAAATAGAAATATCCAGACCATCTTTAGCCCAAATTGAACTCGGAAATCGAAGTTTGGATGTATTGGAACTACAAAAACTATCTATAGCACTGGGCTTTTCTTTGGATAATTTTTTATCTGAAGATTTTTCTACGAGCCAAGTAATGCAACCTACAGGCAACGTTCAATCCATTGAATCAGCTGAGCGCATTTCTACCCCTTCATTACAACTGGATAAATTCAAAAACGTCTTGCTTTACATTTTAGAAAAATGTGCTGGTAAGCCCAATGTTGGAGAAAGTAGCTTGATTCATTTGCTCTATTTTTCAGATTTCAATTGCTATGAATTGTATGAAGAGCAACTAACCGGAGCCCAATATTTCAAGTTGCCTCATGGTCCATCTCCTAAAGGTTTTGAAAACATTGCTCTACAATTAGTAGAAAATCAGTACATACAAAGAATGAAAACCGATTACGGTGGCCAAATGCAAATGAGGTATTTGCCGCTAATAAAGGCTGATTTACAGTTTTTAAAAGCAAGTGAAAAAGAAATAATCGATAAAGTTATTGACCAAATGAGCGACTGGTCGGTCTCTTCCATCAGAAATTACACTAAAAAAGACATGCCTATGATGGCAACAAAGGACGGAGAAGAAATCAGTTATGAATTGGTTTTTTATCGAGACACACCTTATTCCGTAAGAAACTACAACGAAGAAATAGATGCCCTATGAATTTTGATGAACTCCCAGATTTCGAACGAGATTTAAAAAGTCTATTGAAAAAATACCGCACGCTCTATGATGATTTAGAGATAGTGAAGCGCGTTTTGGAAGTAGAACCCAACGAAAGGCCACCTTTTAGCTACAGAATTGATGGCCTTGGGTTAGAGACTTGCCTGATCAAAGTAAAAAAAATGGCGTGTAAAGCACTGAAAGGCAAAGGTGTGAATTCAGGCCTTCGTTTGATCTATGCCTACTTCGAAGAAGAAAAAAGTATTGTTTTTGTGGAACTGTACCACAAAAATGAAAAAGACAACGAAGACAGACAAAGGATTAAAGACAATTTCAAATGAATAGCCGATCACCCCAACGCCGCGAACAGCACTTCTGCTGGATGCAAAGCCTTTTTCCCGGTTCCATCTAGAATCTGATGCCGACAACTTGTGCCCGGAGCTGCAATGATCTCGTCTGTAGCTGCTGAACGGACTGCGGGGAAGAGTACCAGTTCTCCCACTTGCATGCTCACTTCATAATGTTCCTTTTCGTAGCCAAATGAGCCCGCCATACCACAGCAGCCAGAAGGAATCAGCTCCACGCTATAATTGCGGGGCAAAGCCAAAATCTGTGCGGTTGCTTCTGCACCAACAATTGCTTTTTGGTGGCAATGGCCGTGTACTTTTATTTTTTGAGGTGCAGCGGTAAAATCGTCAGCGCTAATGCGGCCAGCCTGGGCCTCCTGTAACAAAAACGACTCCAACACCATCGCATGTTGGCCCAATGCGGTAGCTGCGGCAATCCGGTGGGGCGCAACCAAGCGGGGAAACTCATCTCTAAATCCCAAAATAGCCGACGGTTCGACGCCAATCAGCGGTGTATCCTCGCTGAGTAAATCTTTGAAAAAAACCAAATTGGCATTGGCCAAAGTGCGGGCTTCGCGCAGCATTCCTTTGGAAAAATAGGCCCTGCCACTGTCGGGATGTTGGGGCATTTCAACCTGATAGCCCAATCGCAACAACAATTTGATGGCCATTTGGCCGATGGCCGGATCGTTGTAATTCGTAAACTCGTCGCAGTAAAAATAAACCTTGCCCTTTGGTTTTCCCGTTACAGCAATTGTTTTGCCTTCCCGGTTCCACCAATTGCGCAAACTACGGGCTACCGGTGGCAAAGAACGTTGAGGCGCCACACCTAAAATCTTTTTGATCAATCCACCCGTTATTCTGCTGCCCAACACGGCATTGCTCAAGCCAGGTAGCATTGCCGCTAGCTTATTGATTTTTCCAATGTTTCCAAAAACTCTACTGCGAAAGGGCGTGCCATTGGTCAATTGGTATTGGTACAAAAATTCCGCTTTGAGCAGCGCCATGTCTACATTAGAGGGGCATTCTGATTTGCAACCTTTGCAAGACAAACACAAATCCATGGCCTCATAAATCTCGGAATGATCAAAAGGATTGGATTTGGTATTCATTGTCAAAAACTCTTTCAAGGCATTTGCCCTGGCACGAGTGGTATCTTTTTCATCGCGGGTGGCCATGTAACTGGGGCACATGGTACCCCCAGAAAAAGCCAACTTGCGGCAATCGCCCGAGCCATTGCATTTCTCGATGGCCTCCATCAAACTTCCAGCTTCTGAATAGTCAAAAACAGTAGAAATGGGTTTCTCTGGCGGTTCGTTATCGTGGCGCAAAGAAGTGTTCATGGGCGGTGCATCCACAATTTTTCCTGGGTTGAAAATGCACCCTGGATCCCAGGTCTGTTTGATGCGGCGCAGGATTTGGTAATTTTTTTCACCCAGCATCAAGGGGATAAATTCTCCGCGTACCCGACCATCGCCATGTTCGCCACTGAGCGAGCCGCGGTATTTTTTCACCAGCCGAGCAGATGCTTCGGCAATGGCGCGCATTTCGGCTACGCCTTCAGCAGTTTTGAGGTTGACGGAAGGGCGCAAATGCAATTCTCCCGCGCCAGCATGGGCATAGTAAACCACTTTTTGGTCAAATTGCTTCATGATTTCCGCAAACTCTTCGATGTAAGCGGGCAAATCTGCCAAGTCTACGGCGGTATCTTCAACAAACTCGATGGCCTTTTTTTCCCCTTTCATATTGGACAAAACCCCAAAACCTGCAGCGCGAAGCGCCCAAACGCTTTTGCTCTCTGGTGCATAAATTTTTGGAAAGTGGTATCCCAAGCCCTGTTGTTGCATGTCCAGAATCATGGCATTGGCTTTGACTTCAGCTTCTGCCAGGGTTTTACCCCTAAATTCGATCATGAGTACTGCATCAGGATCGCCCTGGATAAAAAAGCGGTTTTTTTGTTGCTCGATGTTGTCTTTGGTGCAATCCAGAATGGTTTTGTCCATCAGCTCGCATGCAGATGGCCAATGTGCCATGGCCACCAGGGTAGCGCGCATGCTCTCGTGCAGGCTGTGGTAGTGGGGTGCGACTACCACTTCAAATGGATCGGGCAATGGATCGAGTTGCAACTTGATTTCGGTCACCAAAGCTAGGGTTCCTTCTGAGCCACAAATCATGGTGGCAAAATTGAAGGGCTTGCCATCGGGATCGAAGGGCTGTTGTTTCAGCAAAAGATCGATGGCATAACCTGTATTGCGACGGTGAATACTGGGTTTGGGATATTGGGCATGAATTTCCGCTTGTACATCTGCCGGGCTCAGTTCCTCCACAATTTGACGGTAAATTTGTCCTTCTAGTGTATCCAGTTTCAGTTTTGCCTCCAGCTCGGCAGCACTTAGCGGTCCAAAAACCACTTCTGATCCATCGCTGAGCACACCATGCAATTCCATTACGTGATCGCGGGTAGAGCCGTATACGATGGAGGTGGTTCCACAAGAGTTATTGCCTACCATACCTCCCAGCATGCAACGGTTGGCGGTAGAGGTGTTGGGCCCAAAAAAGAGGCCGAAAGTCTGTAAGTACCTATTGAGTTCATCCCGAATTACTCCAGGCTGTAGGCGTACCCATAGTTCGGCTTGATTGACTTCCAAAATTTGTGTAAAGTGCTTCGATACATCGACAACGATTCCTTCCCCTACACATTGCCCCGCCAATGATGTGCCCGCAGTACGTGGAATGAGCGAGGTGTGGTGTTTGTGGGCAAATGCAATCAGCTTTTTCAGATCTGCTATCGAACGGGGCAACGCCACGCCCATTGGATAAGCTTTATAAATAGAGCCATCAGTTGCGTAAAGTGTGCGGTGCAGGTTGTCGTAGTGCAACTCTCCTTCTATTTGGCCGGAGAGTTGGGCTAGTGCTTGGTACATGAAATTGGTTTGTAGAGGGGTAAGATAAGGGAAAATGAGGGATTTTGCCTGGTGATTTTGGGCAATTAATTTGGCTTTCGGGAATTCTTCAAATTCAGTACAAAGAAAAAAACAAATAAACAAAACTCAAATTCATCCCTTCAATTTTCTTAAAACTCAACATAGTTGTTAATTTTGTGATGTGGGTAACTTTGTTGTAAATTAACTGCAAAAATTGCTTACTATCAGAAAATTACCACCCACTTCCTTCTCCCAGAAATCATGCCATTGCACACATAAACAAGACAAATTCATATTCTAAGCATGGAAAATCCAGCCACACCTTCGACACCAGTCTTACTTACGGAAAGACAAGCCTTCATCATCCAATCATTTACCGACAATTATTCCGACCTCCTCGCCCTTGATCCTTCGGCCTGGCGGGGCAAATTCCGGAAAATGTCAGAAACGCCTTTCGCTTTCTACCGCGGCAGCGCCGCTTTGTTTTACGCGGATATTTCTCAGGACAATGACCCGTTTTTGAACGAAAAAACCAGTCGGGTCTGGATTCAGGGCGATTTGCACGCTCAGAATTTTGGTACGTACATGAACGGAAAGGGCATTTTGATTTTTGACGTCAATGATTTTGACGAAGCTTACCTTGCTCCTTTCAACTGGGACGTAAAGCGTTTCTGCGCCAGTTTGGCACTAATTGGTTACCAAAAAGCTTTGAGCGATGCCGAAATCCGCGAAATTGTGGCCCATGGCGCCCGCAGTTATGCGCGCCAGATTGCACGTTTTGCCTCAGGCGATGACAAAAACTTTGCCTTAAAGCTGGAAAACACCAAAGGTGCACTTCTACAGGTATTGTACAAGGCTCGGCAACTCACCCGTGTTGGACTATTGGACATGGAAACCGACATCGTGGAAGGTGACCGCCAGTTCAAATCAGACAAGATGATCTCTCCGATTAAGGACGAAGCCTTGCGCAAAAAAATCGAGGCGGCCTTATTGGAGTATTACAATACGATCCCCAATCGCAAGCGTCGATCTAAAATAACCTACGAAATCAAGGACATCGCCTTGCGCCGTGGTTTGGGCATCGGCAGTGCAGGTTTGAAGATATACAGCATTCTGTTGGAAGGAGAAACCCAGGCACTCGAAAACGATTTGATCATTTCGATGAAAATGGCCATGCCTTCGGCTGCCTCCAAATACGTACACGATGAGGAAGCCAAAAATTATTTCCTCAGCGAAGGCCACCGAACTTCTGTTTCTCAACGCGCCTTACAGGCCAACGCCGATCCTTTCCTGGGGTACACTTCTCTGGATGGCCAAAGCATGTTTGTAACGGAAATTTCTCCTTACACCGCTGATTTAGACTGGGGCGACATCAATGATCTGGACGATATCTTGGAAGTAGTGGAATACCTGGGTAGCTGTGTAGCCAAAATCCATTGCTGCTCAGATGACGACAGCGATCAAACCCTGATCGACTACTCTACCGAAGAAGCGATCAACGAGGTTTTGGATGGCAAAGAGGCCGAGTACGTGCAGTACATGACCGAATTCGGGGAGCAATACGCAGCCAAAGTGCGTGAAGATCACCGTTTGTTTGTTGATGCATTCCGAAATCATCTGTTTCCTGGAGTATAACAAGTGCAACAACTTTTAACAACGGCGGGTAAATTGAACGATTTATTCGCCGTTGTTTGTTTGAGCAAAATTGTCTTTACCGTTTGCCAATTTTTTCTTACAATTGTAAGAGCATGTCTAAATATTTCTGTTTTAAGCGAAAATATTTAGACATGCTCTTGTGCATCAATCGCACTTTTTCAATCTGCTATCAAACAAACAATGAAACGAAAAACATTCCTTAAAACCTCTTCCATTGTGGTGGCAGGAAGCTTATTGTCACCACTTAGCTCTTGCAAACCCAACAAAACAACAGAAAAAATCATGCGCAGCAACTGGGCAGGCAACTACCAATACAAAGCGACCAACCTACACGAACCCAAAACGGTAAAAGAAATCCAAGCCTTGGTCAAAACCCTGGATCGGCAAAAAGCCTTGGGTTCTTGTCATTGTTTCAACAACATTGCCGACAGCCCACAAAACCAGATTTCTACCCAAAACCTCAACAAACTCTTGTCGATTGACGAAAAAGCACAAACCGTGACCGTAGAAGCGGGTGCACGATATGGTCAATTTGCCGAGGAACTGGATAAAAAAGGCTACGCGTTGCACAACCTGGCTTCATTGCCTCACATTTCGGTTGCGGGTGCTTGCTCCACTGCTACGCATGGATCGGGGGTAAGCAATGGCAATCTTGCCACGGCAGTAGCTGCGCTAGAACTGGTCAAACCGAATGGAGACCTTGTGGCCTTGAGCCGCGCCAAGGATGGCGCGGCATTCAATGGTGCGATAGTTGGGTTAGGGGCCTTGGGTATCATTACCAAAGTGACCCTGGACATTCAGCCTACCTATATGGTGCGTCAGGATCTTTTTCAGGATTTACCATTGCAGGCGCTGCAAGACAATTTTGAAGCCATCATGTCCAGTGGATACAGCGTCAGTTTGTTTACGGATTGGCAAAATCAGGTCATCAGCCAGGTATGGGTAAAACGCAAAGTGGAACCCACTACTCAAGACTTGGGCAATGATTTTTATGGGGCAAAAGCAGCTACCAAAAACCTGCACCCGATCACCCGCCTTTCTGCCGAAAATTGCACCGATCAAATGGGCGAGCCCGGCCCCTGGTATGAGCGGCTTCCACACTTCAAAATGGGTTTTACGCCCAGTAGCGGCAAAGAATTACAATCAGAATTTTTTGTGCCTCGCGAGAATGCCGTTGACGCGATTCTGGCACTGGAAAAAAAAGGACATTTGATCTATCCGCAATTGATGATCAGCGAAATTCGCACCATCGCTGCAGACAATTTCTGGATGAGTCCTTGCTATCAAAGGGATTCTGTAGCCATCCATTTTACCTGGAAACAAAATATCCCTGAGGTCACCAAATTGTTGCCGATGATCGAAGCTGAACTGGCACCTTTTCAGGCACGTCCACACTGGGGAAAACTGTTTACCATTGCTCCAGACATCCTTCATTCCCGTTATGAAAAATGGGCGGATTTCTTGCAGTTGGTCAAAACCTACGATCCAGAGGGAAAATTGCGCAACGCGTATTTAGATTTGAACATTTACAAATCATGATTAAGTATTTACTTCAAGAAGGTTAATTCTACTCGTTCGTTGGCCAATCGGCCTTCGGGCATTGCGCTATCGGCTACGGGGAGGTCGTCTCCGTAGCCGGTGGCCTTCATACGCGCCGGATCGATGCCCATTTTGACCAAGGTTTCCAGGATTGCCGTTGCCCGATCCTGAGAAAGAGTGAGGTGCAAAATTGGATCTCCAACTCCTTGGGTATGGGCAGCAATCTCAAATCTGAAGGCTGGAAAAGCCTGCATAATTTTCGTCATCTGGCTCAATTCCGTCTGCATCGCAGGCAGTACTTGGGATTTGTCTTTTTCAAAATTGAGGGTTTTAAATAAAAATACTTCCATTCGAAGTTTTTTACCCGCACGAATGGCCTGATACAATCTGTCTGGTGCCGAACCTGGATCAAATTTCAAAAACGCCAAACTATCCAGCGTTTTGATGGTTTTCTCTTCGACGCGATTTTCTTCTGCTTCAGCGATGGCCTTGGTTTCATTCACCATGGCTTCGATGGCGGTAAGGGGATCTTCTTCTACTTTGGCATTTTCTTTTGCGGTGGGGTTCTGGCAAGCAGTCATCACCAGCAAGATGCCGCCAAGGGTTACCGAAAATTGGATGCACTGAGGCAAAAACAACTTAAATTGACGCTTTGTCATATCAGGATACTTTGTTGACAATTAAGAAACGTTTTTTTTGAGCAAAGTAATTTTTTATGTCATACTTAGTGAGCAAAAAATTTAAACAAACATCTATTTAAAATCATTCTCTTTTAAAAAGAAATGATTTAAGTTTTATTTTTGCACTTTAAGTTTTACGGTTGCTTCGGCTACGCTCAGCAACCTTAGGCTCAGCAACCTTAGAACTTAAAACCCCAAAACTCAAAAATGGCATGTCAAATCAAACCAACGGAATAGACCATCAGGAATACATTGAAGTGATTGGAGCCCGCGAGCACAACCTCAAGGACATCGATGTGCGCATTCCCCGCAACAAGCTGGTGGTAATTACCGGCATCAGCGGCAGCGGCAAGTCTTCTCTTGCTTTTGACACCATTTACGCAGAGGGGCAACGGCGCTATATGGAAACCCTTTCCGCGTATGCCCGTCAATTTATTGGGGAAATGGAACGCCCAGATGTAGAACGCATCAATGGCTTGAGTCCGGTTATTTCCATCGAACAAAAAACTACAGGCCGCAACCCGCGCTCAACGGTAGGTACCATCACTGAAATTTACGATTTTTTGCGTTTGTTGTATGCCCGAATTGGTGAGGCTTATTCTTATGCTTCTGGCAAAAAAATGGAGCGCTTCAGCGAGGAGCAAATGCGCGAGCGCCTGCTGGTCGATTATGCCAATAAAAAAGTATCCCTGTTGGCCCCCATGGTGCGGGGGCGCAAAGGACATTACCGCGAGTTGTTTGAGCAAGTTCGCAAGCAAGGATTCACCAAAATCCGGGTGGATGGCGAAATTTTGGACGTAGTGCCCGATATGCAGGCCGACCGCTATAAAGTCCACGACATAGAGGTTGTGGTGGATCGAATCAGCATCAATCCCCAAAATCCGGGGCGCTTGTTTGAATCGCTGGCTTCTTCTCTCAAAATTGGCAATGGCGTAGTGATGATCCTGGACATGGACACCCAACGGATGACGACCTACAGCAAACACTTGTTCGATTTTGATTCGGGGGTCTCATACGAAGAGCCTTCTCCCAATACGTTTTCTTTCAACTCTCCCTACGGCGCCTGCCCAACCTGCAATGGCCTGGGATTTGTGAATCAGGTGGATGTAGACAAAGTCATTCCCGATCCAAGCAAAAGTATCAGCGATGGAGGTTTTGCGCCCTTGGGCGAATTGCGCGAAAACCTGTCTTTCAAACAACTTAAAATCATCGCCAAAGAATTCAAATTCGCACTGACTACGCCGATCAAAGACATTCCCCAAGCAGCCATGGACATCATTTTGCACGGGGGGGGCAAAAACCTGGCGATAAAACTGGGGGCAGGAAACGATGAAGATGCGATTTACAACCTGGCGCATGAGGGCCTGCTCAAAATGATGGGCCGCTGGTACGATGAAACAACCTCCGAAAAAATGCGGCTTTGGGCCGAAGAATTCATGACCATCAATGAATGCCCGGAATGTCACGGATTTCGCTTGCGCAAAGAATCCTTGCACTATCGGGTACACGACCGACACATCGGTGAGTTGGCCAGTATGGACATTGCCGAGTTGGTCACCTGGATGGACGGACTCAACGTTTTTCTCAACGACCGGCAGCAGGTCATTGCCAAAGATGTACTCAAGGAAATCAGCCTGCGCCTGGGCTTTTTGATGCACGTGGGGCTGGAATACCTTACGTTGAATCGCGCTTCTCGTACCCTTTCGGGTGGAGAATCTCAACGCATTCGTCTGGCCACTCAAATTGGTTCGCAACTCACCGGGGTTACCTACATCCTGGACGAACCGAGCATTGGACTGCACCAACGCGACAACCAAAAGCTCATCGAAGCCCTGCAACAATTGAGCAGTATTGGCAATACCGTATTGGTTGTTGAGCACGACAAAGACATCATGATGGCTTCCGATTACCTGCTCGATTTGGGGCCTGGGGCCGGCAAACACGGTGGAGAATTGGTTGCCGAAGGCAAGCCACATACTTTTTTGAAAAAACATACCCTCACCTCGGAATACCTCAGCAACCGGCGCAGCATCGAGGTGCCCAAAAAACGCCGTGAGGGAACCGGGCAGGTACTGGAATTGATCGGAGCAAAAGGCAACAACCTGAAAAACGTGTCGATCAGCATTCCCCTGGGCACATTTTCCTGTGTAACGGGGGTTTCGGGCAGCGGAAAATCAACCTTGATCAACGAGACCTTATACCCCATTTTGAGGCAGTACATCTACAAGAGCCTCAAGCCTCCGATGCCTTACCAAGAAATCAAGGGCCTGGAATATTTGGACAAAGTCATTGAAATTGATCAATCGCCAATTGGACGCACGCCGCGCTCCAATCCGGCTACCTATACTGGTTTATTCACCGACATCCGCAATATTTTTGCGGGATTGCCGGAGGCCAAAATACGCGGCTACAAACCCGGTCGCTTTTCTTTCAACGTCAAAGGGGGGCGCTGCGAAGTGTGCGAAGGTTCGGGCATGCGGGTGATAGAAATGAATTTTTTGCCCGATGTATACGTCCACTGCGAAAATTGCCTGGGACGGCGCTACAACCGCGAAACCCTCGAAGTGCTATACAAAGGCAAATCCATCAACGATGTGCTGGACATGCCCGTAAGTGAAGGGGTTGAATTTTTTAAAAATATTCCAAAAATCTACCGCAAACTCAAAACCCTGGAGGAAGTAGGCTTGGGGTACATCACTCTGGGCCAGCAAGCAACTACCCTTTCAGGTGGTGAGGCCCAGCGGGTAAAATTGGCGGAAGAATTGTCCAAACGCGATACAGGCCGCACCATCTATATCCTGGACGAACCCACTACGGGGCTACATTTTGAAGACATCCGGCATTTGCTGGAGGTACTCAACAAGTTGGTCGAACGGGGAAATACCGTACTCGTCATCGAGCACAATATGGACGTGATCAAAGTAGCAGATTACGTGATCGACATGGGCTTGGAAGGTGGCCAAAGAGGTGGAGATGTGGTGTGTACAGGTACGCCTGAGCAAATTGCCAAGCACAAAAAAAGCCACACCGGGCGGTTTTTGAAATTGGAGTTGAAGTAATCCGTCAAAAAACTATACTTTTCAATGTGCCCCCAAGCTGAGGTATTGGGTAAGAATGCGCTGTAAATCTGACTCTTGCGCTTGGATAGATTGGTAAAGTGCCATTTGGTTTCGCGCCCGCACAAGGTTGTGTTCGGGGTAACGCACCTTGTAATATTGATCGCCATTGAGGTAATCGCCCAAAAAGCGCATCATTTGTTCCAAAATGATCCAAAATGCCCCCTGCAATAAATTATCCCTTTCCACAGGAGTAAGTGCAGCTTGAATGGTTGGCACAAAACCCTGAACCAGCCCTTTGAACAAAGGCATTTCCAGATGGACTTTGCTGGTATCGGGTTCGTCTTCTGAAAAACTGGGGGTCATGCTGCGCACCATATCTCCAAAATCCGACAGAAAACTTCCGGCCTGGATGGTATCCCAATCGATGAGTGCTACCGCCTCACCGCTGTGTTGGTCAAAGAGCACATTGGCAATCTTGGGATCGTTGTGTACAACGCGCAAAGGCAAGCCCAAATGCTGGATTTTTTCAAAAACCCTGGCTTCGCGTTTTACAAATTCAACTTCGGCCTGAACGTCCGACAATCGAGCTGCCAAATTGTGTTGCACTGCACTTAAAAAATGCTGGTAGCGACTAAGGCTATCGTGAAAACCCGGCAAGGCATCTTGTACCTCTTGTGGATCGAGATCTGACAATCCACACAAAAAAGTGCCAACTGCACTCCCTGCCTGGCGTGCCTGAGCAGGGGTTTCGGCACGTTCGATGGCTATGGTATTCGCTAAATATTCCACAGCTCTCCAACAATGGCCTTCTTCATCAAACAAATATCCTTGTCCATCGATGCCTGGAAAAAGATTGGGCAAATGGAGCTTGAGGTCTTTGCTGCGCAAATGCGACAAAACCACCCGGTAATTGTGCATGATGCGCTCAGGATATGGAAAAACCGTTGAATTGATGCGCTGTAAAACTACCTTTTCTCCCTCCGCTGAAGTCCCCAACCAGGTATCGTTGATGTTGCCATTGCCCAGAGGGCTGAGTTGTAAATCTTCAGGAAATTCAAAATAGGAAAAAACGGTAGCTGATGGCATGGAGGTATTGGTTAGTAGGCAAAAGACTGAATGAGTACAAAATTAGTTGGCAAGCCCTGTCCACAAATCTTGTGGAT
The DNA here is from genome assembly GCF_040403615.1 of Haliscomenobacter sp. Taxonomy (NCBI): domain Bacteria; kingdom Pseudomonadati; phylum Bacteroidota; class Saprospiria; order Saprospirales; family Haliscomenobacteraceae; genus Haliscomenobacter; species Haliscomenobacter sp. The sequence continues at coordinate 19,372 of NZ_JBBAKG010000020.1, forward strand.
ACCGGCCTTCGGCAATGAATTGCTCAAAAGCACGGGTCACCGTTGCGCGGTCTTCCTGGTAGGTTACACCGTACCACAAGTCCTGACTCGGCAACAAAGTAACTTTCACTCCCTGGTGGTTCATCATGTTGTTGACCGCGGTAGGGATGTAAAATTCGGCTTTGGGATTGCTCCAGTTGTCTTGCACAAACTGCACAAAATCTTGCCGAAGTGACTCAAAAACATTGGCATGAAAACCCCAAAAATTCATGGATACATAGGTTTCGTCTGGCAAAGCAACTTTTTGTCCCTGGTCTTCGAAGCAGATGCGTTGGTCTTCTTCCCGATTGATTTTGGTGCGTTCGGTTACACTTAGTAATGTGAATTGGACATCCACTTCACAAACACCGCGAGAAACGAAACCATTTTCCGAGAGGGTATTGGCCAAAACATAACCGATCATGCAAAAATGCTGAGGCGTACAATCGGATTGTAAAAAACGCGCCATAGAACGAAATCCATCTACGCCATAATAGTCATCGGCATTGATGACCGCGAATGGTTCCTTGATGGCTTGATAAGCAACCAGAATGGCATGACCAGTGCCCCAAGGTTTTTCGCGGTGTGGAAAAGCTGAAACGCCTTCAATGGGGGTATAAAACCCCTGGTATACAAAGTCGACTTCAACATATTGGGACAACTTATTCCCAATTTTTTCCATAAAAGCAGCTTCGATCTCCTTGCGGATCACGAATACCACTTTTCCAAAACCGGCCTGAATGGCGTCATAAATGGAGTATTCCAATAAGATTTCGCCGTTTGGGCCTACACCATCAATTTGCTTCAAGCCACCGTAGCGACTGCCCATGCCTGCGGCCAGTATTAAAAGTGTCGGTTTCATGCTAGCTGTTGGTTTCCATAAATTTCTTTATGGGTTTCGTTTTGGAATGGGATAAAATTAGTGTTTTTTATTATAACATAAAAAAATTAGTATAACGCGAAAAATCACTTACCACTGTCGTGACTGATAAGGATAACGAATATGGTATTGTTCTTTCACCATTTTGAGTAATTTTTCCCTCAATTCATCTACTCCTTCTCGGCTCAAAGCTGAAAGCAACACATTGTCATGTGCAAACAGGTGCTTGAGGTTGCCCC